>NZ_JBVVQC010000033.1:0-78293 GCF_055811515.1 Mesorhizobium sp. WSM4841 | reverse complement strand
GTGGGTGGGGGACTCGACCGGGTTTTTGCGTCGCGTCCTTAGCGGACGCTGGCGACCGCGTCGGAGCGGCCGTCGTTGATCGTTACCCAGGCGCCCGAATTCTGGCTCGATTGGCGTTTCAGGTAGGTGTACTCGGTGGCGGTCCAGGACAGCACCCTGGTTTCGAGATTGTCGAGGATGAACTCTCCGAGGCTGGTGCGCACGGTCAGCACCGCATGGCCGTCTCCGTTCGGCTGGCGCGCAACCGTCATCAGCAGGTCACCGGCCGGAACGCCGATGTTCATCAACGCGCGGCGCTTTTCCAGCGCATAGTCCTCGCAGTCGCCGAAGCCGCTGTTGGGATAGGACCAGATTTCTTCCTTGCCCGACAGTTCCATATCGGTGCGTGGCGCGATCCTGCTGTTGACCGAATTGTTGATGCTCACGATCTTCGCCCACAGCTTGCGAGTCAGCTCAACCGGCGCCTGCTTCTGCGTCCGCTGATTGCATTCCAGCGGAATCTTCTGGCAGAACTCGTAATGGCCGACCGGCTGTGTGGTGCGGCTGCCGGTGTGCATGAAGGCAGGTCCCGCCGCATACGCTGTTCCCCAGGCGGTAAGCTGCATCGCTATTGCCAAGAGCAACAGCTCGCCCCTCGTCTTCTTCATCGTCCAGTCTCCCCGTTTGAGGAGACAATGACACGATTGGATTTATTCGACGCAAAGGCTCGAAGTAGACATTAAGTAAAACGCCTATAGAATAAACATAAAATTTGAATCATTTCAGTATAAAATTTTTGAGGCGTTTTTCGCGGGGATCACATCGGCGCGGCGCGGCGCCTTGGCGCGGCATCGGTTGGCAGCCCGGGACGGCCGGCGCGGGTCAACAAAAAACCGGCCGAAATGGGCCGGTCGATTGCGGCAAGGAGCGCTGTTTGTCAGGTGCCGGATGCGTTGAATTCGGAATCGAGTGTTTCGGGCCGCTGGATGACCGCGAACTCGATGGCGACGCCCTCCTCGAAATGGCGCACCACCTGGCCGCGCATGGTGCCCAGCATGACCTGGATGCCGATTGCCGGCTTGACGTCGATCTCGACCGCGGCGCCTGAAAGCGACAGGTCGATGATGCGGCACTGGTACTGGCGCCCGTCACTGAGCTGAAGCACGCTGGTCGGATTGCGCGGCGCCACGCGTTCGTGACGACGGTCTTCTGGCAGATCGAGTTCGTGCTTGTTGGCAAGCCAGGTCAATTGCGCTGCAAGCTTGTCCTTCTTGCGTTCCGACGCAATGACCGTCATTGCGAAACCATCCTGCAAAATGCGGGTGACGACGCCTTCGATGCGGCCGATGTGATCGATATAGGCGATGACTTTCTCGCCCGGCATGCCGATGCGCTCGGTGCGAAGCGCTACATTGCCCGGTGACATGTCGACCACCTGGCACGGATGTTCGGTGCGATCCTCCAGCATGAAGCGACCGTAGATCTTTACGCGGACGCGCTGAAAGTTACGCCTTTCAGCTCGGGACGGCGCGGTGTCGACCGCCGCTGACCTCATGACTGCCTACACCCCGTTTGCCATTCCACGCGTTGATGCGAGGAACTTCGTCAGAAAACTACTGCAAAGCAGGTTAACAAAGGGGAAAGCCTGACACCGCTACTTTAGCGTTTTGGATTATTCCTCGCGCCCGCCGTCGAACACGACCAGATGGCGGATGCGGCGCGCCTGGCCGAGCGCCGAAATCGTCTGGGGCGGATCGAGTTCCGACGGGACAAGCGAAGGAACGTCGATGGCCGGCCGGTTCCTGGGGAATTTCGATTCCTTCTCCGGATCGACGACACGGATTGAATCGATCAGGGCGTCGGCGATCGGATCCGCGCCCAGCCAGAAGGGTTTTTCAGCAGCGCTTATCACGCCGAGGCAGCGCGGATTTTCGACGCCGCCGTCGAGCGGCAGGGCGAGCAGCTCGAACTTGCTGGAGCGGTCGGTGCGGCTGAAACCTTCATAGGTGATGAGCACCACGGATTTCTGATCGAAGACGCCGTGGATCAGTTTTGAGACAAGCCGCTGGTCCTTCTCGCGCCACAGCGAGGGAAAGGAAAACCCCTTGAGCTCACGGCCATAGACCGCGCACAGCCTGGTGCCGGCGAGGCGGAATACCGCTTCGCCGCGCGTATCCTTTTCCAGGATGAAGGTGTCGGCCAGCAGCGACTTGATGTCGGCTGGCTCGACTTCCGAACGCTTCGGGGCAGGGCGCCCGTCACGCAGCCGGTTCCAATAATGGAACAGCGTGATCGATCCGTTCTGGTTCATGCTATGCTGCTCCGCGCAATCTGTCGTCTGATGTCCCATCGGTGAACAGAAGGGCGCCCTCCGAGGACCTACATGCGTTGCGGAGCAGGATGCGTGCCAGCATCGTTAACACTTGTTCACGGGTCGGGGTCGTTAAGGTTAACAAGTGGTTTACGTTGCGCCCCGCCCACCGCCGTGGCACGCTAAAACCACTCCAGAAGCGGTCGTTTTGCAGCGATCGGCAGCAGTTCAGTCAAGAGTTCGGGGGAGCACGGGGGCTCGACCAGCCGTTCAAGGGCAACCTTGGACGGCTTCTTTTTGATTCGCGCCAATTTTGATTCGCCCCAGTTTTGACTTGCGTGGGGCGATTCGCCCCTTTGTGAATCTGGTGACCGTGATCTACATGCTCGCGAAGTCGAATCCAGCGACTGAGTGCGAGCCATATGAGCGAACCAGCAAGCCCATCGGAAATCGAACAGGGCGAGGGCGGACCTGTCGGCCGCGAGCCGGAGCCGCGCCGCGAGCCGGTATTCAACATGCCGCCGGTTGTGCTGGCGCTGATCGGCATCTGCGTCGTCGTTCACCTGATCCGACTCTACTGGCTCACCGAGGACCAGGATTTCTCCCTGCTGATCCGGACCGCCTTCATTCCGATCCGCTATTCCGGTCGCTTCGACCTCGATTTCTACGCGTTTTCGAGCCCCTTCACCTATGCCTTCCTGCATGGCGGCTTTGCTCATCTTGCCGTCAACATGGTGTGGCTGGCGGCTTTCGGCTCACCGCTGGCGAACCGCTTCGGCGCGCTTCGTTTCAGCCTGTTCTTCGCGGCGACGGGGCTGGCGGCGGTGGTGCTGTTCTGGGCCGTGCATCCGCTCGGCGAGGCGCCGCTGGTCGGCGCATCGGGGGCGATTTCCGGCATGATGGGGGCCGCCGCCCGCTTTGGCTTCCGCACTGACCGCTCGTCCGGCAAAGCCGCCTTCGCCGGCGCGCCGCTGCCGATGGCGGCGGTGTTCCGCTCGCGCGGCGTTGTGACTTTTCTTGCCATCTGGATGGTGATCAATCTCGCCACCGGCCTCGTTGCCTTCGCGCCCGGCATCGAAAGCCAGATCGCCTGGGAGGCTCATATCGGCGGTTTCGTCGCCGGCTTCTTCGGCCTGCGCGCTTTCGATCGGCGGCAGCGGCCGGATGAGTTCATGGTCTGAGCCTCGCCGCACTTGAAAAGCAATCGATCGCGGCGCACGATGTTCACTACAGCGCCGCGCGTCCTCTTGGACGCGCAAAGGACGCTGTAGAACTTTGATTTGCGCATGATCCTTCCGAAATTGGAGGCCGATTTTCGGGGTCATGCGCAGACGGAAAGCCGGTCAGGGCAGGAAACCGGCAAGTAAAACTGAGGAGGACGCCATGACTGTTAAGGCAATTCTCGAGCAGAAAGGCCACGACGTGTTGACGCTCGGGCCGAACGAAAAGCTGAGCGAGGCCATTCGCATCCTGGCCGAACACAGGATCGGTGCGCTGGTCATCACCAATGGCGATCACAAGATCGTCGGCATTCTTTCCGAGCGCGACGTCGTGCGGGTCCTCGCCAGGGAAGGAGCCGCCGCACTGGATATCGCGGTGCGCTCGGCAATGACGCCCAAGGTGAAGATCTGTAATGAGAACCACACCGTCAACGAGGTCATGGAAATCATGACCAGTGGCCGTTTCCGCCATCTGCCGGTGGAAAAGGACGGCCTGCTCGACGGCATCGTGTCGATAGGCGACGTGGTCAAGCGGCGCATCGAGGATGTCGAGCGGGAGGCCGCGGAGATCAGGGCCTACATCGCGACGGCGTGACGGCTTGTTTCTTCAGCCGGGCCGGCCGGCTGGATTCGATGTGAAGCGCCAGCTTTGGCTTTGCGCTTGTCTCTTTTTGTGGTTTGCACTAGCGAGTGACTTTCACGTCCGACGTGACGGAATTCACGTTGAGAGGTGAATTCCGTCGCCGATAACTCGCAGGCCACTATGACCCTCATCGACACCCGCACGCCCGACGCCAAACGCCTGATATCAGGCACCACCGGCGACTGGGAGATCATCATCGGCCTCGAGGTGCACGCGCAGGTGACCTCGCAAGCAAAGCTGTTCTCCGGCGCCTCGACGGCTTTCGGCGCGCCGCCAAACGCCAATGTCAGCCTCGTCGATGCGGCGATGCCGGGCATGCTGCCGGTCATCAACGAGGAATGCGTCAAGCAGGCGATCCGCACCGGCCTCGGACTGAAGGCCGAGATCAACCACAAGTCGGTCTTCGACCGGAAAAACTATTTTTATCCCGACCTGCCGCAGGGCTACCAGATCTCGCAGTTCAAGCAGCCGATCGTCGGCGAGGGCAAGGTGATCGTCTCCGTCGGCCCGGACCGGCAGGGCGAGTTCGAGGATATCGAGGTCGGCATCGAGCGCCTGCACCTGGAGCAGGATGCCGGCAAGTCGATGCACGACCAGCATGCGACTATGTCCTATGTCGACCTCAACCGCTCCGGCGTGGCGCTGATGGAGATCGTCTCCAAGCCCGACATGCGCTCCGCCGACGAGGCTAAGGCCTATGTCACCAAGCTGCGCACCATCGTGCGCTATCTCGGCACTTGCGACGGCAATATGGACGAAGGCTCGCTGCGCGCCGATGTCAACGTCTCGGTGCGCCGGCCCGGCGGCGAATTCGGCACGCGTTGCGAGATCAAGAACGTCAACTCGATCCGCTTCATCGGCCAGGCCATCGACTACGAGGCGCGCCGCCAGATCGCCATCCTCGAGGACGGCGGCAAGATCGACCAGGAAACGCGGCTGTTCGACCCCAACAAGGGCGAGACGCGCTCGATGCGTTCCAAGGAAGAAGCGCACGACTACCGCTATTTCCCGGATCCCGATCTTCTGCCGCTGGAATTCGACCAGGCCTATGTCGATGCGCTGGCAAAGGATCTGCCTGAACTGCCCGACGCCAAGAAGGCGCGGCTGATCTCCTCGCTCGGCCTGTCGACCTACGACGCCTCGATCCTCGTGTCGGAAAAGGCGGTCGCCGACTATTTCGAGAAGCTGGCCGCTGGTCGCGACGGCAAGCTCGCCGCCAACTGGGTCATCAACGATCTGCTGGGTGCGTTGAACAGAGCCGGCAAGGGCATTGAAAATGCCCCGGTTTCGCCCGATCAGCTCGGCGCGGTCATCGACCTGATCAAGGAGGGCACCATCTCCGGCAAGATCGCCAAGGATCTGTTCGAGATCGTCTGGAGCGAAGGCGGCGATCCGCGCCAACTGGTCGAAAGCCGCGGCATGAAGCAGGTCACCGACACCGGCGCCATCGAAACGGCGGTCGATGAGGTGATATCAGCCAATCCGGACAAGGTCGAGCAGGCGCGCGCCAAGCCGAGCATGGCCGGCTGGTTCGTCGGCCAGGTGATGAAGGCGACAGGCGGCAAGGCCAACCCGCAAGCGGTTAACGGCCTCGTCAAGGCCAAGCTCGGGATCGAATAGGATGATGTTCGTTCGCACCGCTGGCGAGCGCGATCTTGCCGCGGTCCGCGCGCTGCTGGTCGAAACCTGGCATGCAACCTACGATTGTATTTATGGTGCTGCCAAAGTCACCGAGATCACTGATGAATGGCATTCGATCGCCTCGCTCAAGGCGCGGCTGACACGGCCGAATTCCGAATTCCTGGTCGCAGACGACGGCAAGCGCATCGGCGGCATGGCTTTCGCCGCAGCCACCACCGATGCGAAGATCGTCATGCTGAACCAGCTCTACGTGCATCCGGCCTGCCAGAGGCACGGGATCGGCCAGGCGTTGCTGGAAGAGGTCGAAGCCAGCTTTCCGGAGGCGCGGACGCTGCGTGTCGAAGTTGAAGAGGCAAACGCTCAGGCCGTCGCCTTCTACCGCTCGAAAGGGTTTTTGCCCGCCGGCAACACCGCCGACTGTGGCGGTGGTTCAGGGCTGCCGGCGCTGATTTTCGAGAAGACGATCGGATAGATTTGCCTGCCCGGATATGTCGCAGTCGGTTGCGTTTTACGGGCTGCGCCAGTCGGTTGCGGCGCCCTCAATGTTGTCCCTTGAGGACGACAAGATAGCCTCGTTCGACGTGAAGGCGAAAAGCGACTTGCCCCGACGTCTCAGGGTCTTTGAAAGATTTGTCGATGACATAGCCGCCGGGATGGGAGCGCAGCCATCCCTCGGGATTGTCGGTGCTTTCGAACGGCTTCTGCAACCGGGCAAGGAAGCCGACTTCATCCTGGTAGTCGAAGTCGACAGCCCAGGCCGCGTCCTTCCGTTCGTCGATGAAATTCGCCAGCGGCGTGAGATCGTAAAGTTTGAAGGCCGTAGCAGACGCGATTGCATGTCCGATGCCGAACATGGCAAGCATGCAAAAGGCGGCGGCCTTGATCCTGGCGGGCGGCACTTCGGCCATGAAATACCCGAACACGATCGTCGCCAGAGGCAACACCGGAACGAGGTAATGTGGCTGTTTGCCGGATATAGCGCTGAAAACCAGCACGACGGCCACGAACGACATCGTCAGCAGACGCAGTGCCGAAAGATCGCTTGACCGTGTTTGTATCAAGCCGCGTATCCGCGCCGGCAGGTGCAACCGCCAGACATGCGGCACGAAAATCCACGGGATGAACAAAAGCGGCAGCATCACGACATAGAAATAGAACGGCCGGCCGTGGGAGTTGTGCAGATTGCCGGTGACGCGCCCTGCCGACTGGTTCCAGACGAGATCGTAGACGAAATCGCCTTTCGTCAGGATGGTCGCAGGCACCAGCCAGATCGCCACCGGGATCAATGCGGCGAGAATTGCCAGGCCCGCCCCGGCGAAGAACTTCGGCGTCGCCAGCCCGCCCTGCCGATCGCGCCAGAACGGATAGAGCAGGATGGGAGCGCCGACATGGATGAGCACCACCGGACCTTTCGTCAAAATACCCAGTCCGATGAACAATCCTGCCAGCACGGCGTGCCTATGGTTGCCGCTCCTGGCAAAGGCAAGCAACGACAAAAGCGCGGCGAGCACGAAGACCGTCAGCAGCATGTCGAACAGGATCAGCGTCGAATAAATGACGAAGATGGTGCTTCCGGCGACGAGCCAGGGGACACGGCTTAGGATGTCGTCGCGTCCGGGAAAGAGGGCTTTTGCCAGACGCGTCGTCAGCCAGATGACGAGCGACGATGCGACGAAGATGACGAGCATCGCGGCAACCCGGCTTGCGCCGAAAATGTCCCAGGCCAGATCGATAAGCCAGAACAGCAGCGGCGGCTTTTGCAGATAGGGCGCGAAATTCATCGTCGGGACGAAGATCTGTCCGCTCAGATACATCTCCCAGGTGACGCTGAGATATCGCGTTTCATCGACAGGCAGGAGCGGCCGGAAAGCGTCCGCGATGCAGATCAACGCAAGCAGGAACAGATAGGGGAGCAGCCGCTCGACATGTGCCGGTATCAAGATTGGGATCCGCGCCAGGAATCGTTCTCATTCCAGCCGAGCATCGATGCTGCGCTCCTGGAGCGCGCAGGACCGCACCGTGATTTTGGCCGAATTGTAGCGGAGCCGGCTTGGTAGCTTGGATTCTGAAGATGTCGTCCACAAAGGTCTGAAAAAATATGCGGATTGCCTGAACTAGAATTACGGGGAATTACGGTGCGCCGGGAGACCGGCAGGGAGTAGGTGGTGGAAGTCCACTGCGATGAAGGATTAGCAACCCGCATCGGCCCCGAGCCGTGCGTTGCCGGCCGCGAGGCTGGGGACGAAGCGTCGGCAGGGGAGCGTATAGGCCAGCCATTGAGCCGCGAAAGGTACAATCGGAGCGCCGACGCCGTCTGTCAGGCGGAAGGCGAGACGGTCGCACGCGCTATTGCGAGCGTGAGGCCGGCTCCGCGCGGTCACAGACCCTGGCATGTACGGACGCTCCTTGCCCGGGAACCGGGAGGTCTCTCGCCCGGCCCGGAGGGCTTCGGCCGCCGGGTCCGCATCGGGAAGGTGATGAGCCGAAGCCGATGATGCACGAGCGGGAGAAGTCAGACCTCGCCATAGTAGCTGGGAAGCCGACGAACAAGGCGGAGCGATCCGCCGCGGAGCCGGTGGAGCCAAGGGCGAGGGCCGAGGAGAACGCGAGCGGGGGCGGCACGCCCCGGACACCGAGCTGGACCGGCATGTCCCACGGCCTCGATCGCGTACGGCAAACAGCGAAAGGACTGAAGAAGGAGAAGTTCACCGCGCTCCTGCACCATGTCGACATCACCATGCTGCGGACGGCCTATCACGCGCTGAAGCGGGATGCGGCTGCGGGTGTTGATGGGGTGACGTGGCGGGATTACGGCGAGGACCTGGAGCGCAAGCTTCAGGACCTGCATGGCCGGATTCACCGGGGAGCGTACCGGGCACAGCCGTCGCGGCGCAGGTTCATCCCCAAGCCCGACGGCCGACTACGCCCGCTCGGCCTGGCGGCGCTGGAGGACAAGATTGTCCAGCGCGCGCTGAGCGAGGTGCTGAACGCGA
Organism: Mesorhizobium sp. WSM4841; assembly: GCF_055811515.1. NCBI lineage: Bacteria > Pseudomonadati > Pseudomonadota > Alphaproteobacteria > Hyphomicrobiales > Phyllobacteriaceae > Mesorhizobium > Mesorhizobium sp. WSM4841. The sequence continues at coordinate 69,506 of NZ_JBVVQC010000033.1, read as the reverse complement.
TCTACGAGGAAGACTTCCTCGGGTTCTCGTACGGGTTCCGGCCAGCCAACATGATGCGCTGGACGCACTTGCGGTCGGGATCGAGCAGGCACGGGTGAACTGGGTGCTGGACGCCGACATCGCCGGGTTCTTCGATGCGGTCAGCCATGACTGGCTGATCCGTTTCGTCGAGCACCGCATCGGCGACCGGCGGGTGATCCGCCTGATCCGCAAATGGCTGAAGGCCGGGGTGATGGAGGATGGCGTGGAGACGCCGAGCGAGGCGGGCACACCGCAAGGCGCGGTGATTTCGCCGCTGCTGGCGAACATCTATCTCCACTACGTCTTCGACCTGTGGGCACATCGGTGGCGACGCCGCCACGCCCGCGGTAAGGTCATCCTCGTGCGCTATGCCGACGACATCGTCGCCGGCTTCGAGCACAAGGCCGACGCCGAGCGGTTCCTGGCGGACCTGCACAAGAGGCTGGCGGGGTTTGCGCTGGCGCTGCATCCGGACAAGACGCGCCTGATCGAGTTCGGCCGCTTTGCGGCGGCCAACCGCGAAAGGGCCGGCCTTGGCAAGCCGGAGACGTTCAATTTCCTGGGGTTCACGCATATCTGTGGCCGCTCGCGCAAGGGCCGCTTCCAGCTCCGGCGGAAGTCCCGGCGCGACCGGATGCAGGCCAAACTGCGTGCGCTCAAGGCAGAACTCGCGCGGCGCCGGCACCAAGCGATCCCCGACCAGGGGCGATGGCTCAAACGGGTCCTCAGCGGCTGGTACAACTACCATGCCGTCCCCACCAACGGCCCCGCCCTCGGCGCCTTCCGCGACCGCGTGACCGAGCTCTGGCTCCGGGCGCTGCGGCGGCGCAGCCAGAAAGACCGGACCAAATGGGACCGCATGCGGCGGATCGTCGGCCAGTGGCTGCCGCGACCGCGCATTCTCCACCCATGGCCCAGCGCGCGCTTCGCCGTCACTCATCCAAGGTGGGAGCCGGATGCCTTAATCGGGCCCGTCCGGTTCTGTGCGGGGGGCGCTCAACAATGAGCGTCCCTACCGCGATTGCACTTTTTGCCATGTTTGCTCGGCTGTTGCTGGCCGGTGGCAGCGAAGCACTTCTGGATCGGATTGCCGAGCAAACCGGAAAAGCCGTGAAATCGGGAAAACGCGGCAGGCGGGGAAAAGAGAAAGGTACACTGCCACCGTAATTCGTAATTCGCAGGCCCGAACCGTGTATCGGACAGGCGCGCTTGAAGCGGGCCACTGTTCTGCAATTCTTGCCTGAATACTTTCTCAGCTGCCGTCCGCAAAACACGCCGCAGGTAAGAATTCGGCAGTGGCTAACGCTGAGGCAAAAAAAGGCATGGTGCGACGCACAAAAATATTGCAATGCACTGCAGATGCCGTAACGTTAGGTTCCTGAATGAACGAGGCGGCTTTTCTAAAAGGCCGCCCACCGCAAAGGATGGAAACTATGACCAAGACCGCCGATAAAACTGCTGAAATCACCGAGAACGCAGAAGTTCCGACCGAGGCAACCGATCAGTTCCGCGCTGTCGCCGAAAAGGGCGTCGAGCAGTCGAAAGAAGCCTTGTCGAAATTGGCGACCGGCGCCGAGGCGACCCAGAAGGCTCTCGAGTCATCGTTCGAAACAGCCAAGACCGCCAGCAATGAGCTGTCGCTGAAGACGATCGCCGCGCTGCGCGCAAATGCTGAGGCCAGCTTTTCTCACCTCGAAGCCCTGGTTGCCGTGAAATCGCCCTCCGAGTTCATCGAACTGCAGACTGACTTCTTGCGCAAGCAGGTGGAAAAGACCGTCGAGCAGGGCAGGGAGTTTCAGGCGGCGGCAACGAAAGCCGCCGAAGACGTATCCAAGCCGATCAAGGATGTCTACGAGAAGGCGATAAAGGATCTCAAGGTCGCCTGATTGGCCTAATGCATGTCGCGCAAAACTGCGCAGCGGTTTTGCGATAACGACATGCATAAAAACAAGCACTTAAAGCGCGTCACATTGCGTCGCATGCGTCGCATGAATCCATCTAAACGCGACGCGCTTTAAGCGGAGGGAACTTCCACATTGTCGATGAGCCGGGTTTTGCCCAGCCAGGCGGCTGCGAGCAGGCGTCCGTCACGGTTTCGTCGCCATGGGGCGAGCGTCAGGCTCTCGCGCGCCGCGACATAGTCGACTTTGTCGAAGCCAGCCTTGACGAGCGCGCGGCCGGCCTCGGCGGTCGCGCTGCCTTCATCCGCCCCTGCCGCTAGTGCCGCCGCCGTCCGGCGCAATATGGTGTTGAGCTGGCGCGCCACCCCGAGGTCGGCTTCGCTCAGATAGGCATTGCGTGACGACATGGCGAGGCCATGTGCGTCGCGTACCGTTGGTGCGCCGATGATTTCCACCGGCAGATCGAGGTCGCGGCAGAGCTGCCTGACGACGCAAAGCTGCTGGTAGTCCTTTTCACCGAAGATCGCATAATCGGGCAACGTCTGTAGGAAGAGCTTTGCCACGACCGTCGCGACGCCGTCGAAGAACGTCGGCCGGAAATCGGATTCCAGCCCGGCGGCTGGCCCGCCGACGGAGATCCTGGTGGCGAAGCCAGCCGGGTACATCTCCACGACATCAGGGATGAAGGCGAGCTGCGCGCCGGCCTCGGCCAGCCGGTCGAGGTCGCGGGCGAGCTGTCGCGGATATTTGTCGAGGTCTTCGCTCGGCGCGAACTGCGTCGGGTTGACGAAGATCGAAACAACGCAGCGTTCGCCCTTTGCCAGCGCGATCTTGACCAGCGAGATGTGGCCGTCATGCAGCGCTCCCATTGTCGGCACCATGGCAACGCTGAGACCATCGCAACGCCAGTCGCGGATTTGCGCGCGAAGAGCGGCGACGCTGTCGATGACGAGAGGCCGGCTCATGCTTTGTCCCGGCTCATGCTTTGTCCCCACTCATTCTTTGTCCCCACTCATTCTTTGTCTTTGTCGGCTGCGGCCGAAAAGACATGTCCCGGGCCGGGGAACGTCCGACTTCGCACCTCCGCTGCATAGCTGGCCGCCGCCTGCGATATGACGCTGCGCAGGTCGGCATATTGTTTGACGAATTTAGGCACGCGGTCGACCGTCAGGCCGACCATGTCGTCGATGACCAGGATCTGGCCGTCGCAGTCGCCGCTGGCGCCGATGCCGATGGTTGGAATGGAAATATGCCGGGTGAGGTCGGCGGCCACGGTCTCGACGGTGCCTTCGATGACCACAGAAAACGCGCCGGCCTTTTCGACCGCGCGGGCGTCGCGATAAAGCGCCGCCACATTCTCCTCGGTCCGGCCCTTGATCCTGTAGCCGCCGTCGCTTTCCACCGATTGCGGCTGCAAGCCGATATGTCCCATGACCGGAATGCCGGCAGCGACGATCGCCGCGATCTGCCCGGCAACTGTGACGCCGCCCTCCAGCTTGACGGCCTGGCAACCGGTTTCGCCGACGATCCGCCGCGCCGAGGCAACGGCTTGGCGCGGCGTTGCCTCATAGCTTCCGGCCGGCATGTCGACCACCACGCAGGCCGTGGCGGAACCTCGCATCACCGCTTGTCCATGGGCGATCATCATCTCCAGCGAGGCGCCCAGCGTGGTCTTGTGGCCATGCAGAACCATGGCGACGCTGTCGCCGACCAGAAGCAGGTCGACATGGCCGTCGAGCAGGCGAGCGACGGGGTAGGTATAGGCGGTGAGACAGACGACCGGCACGCCGCCCTTGCGCAGGCGAATGGCGCCGGCACTGATCCGCAGTTCAGGGTCGGATGCATCCGGGGCCATCTTTACCTCCCTCAACCGTCAATCAGGCTGGGTACCTGCATGGGACGCGCAGAGCTTTAGAAAGACCAGGCAGCCTTGGCAAGGCATGCCTCGACAGAGGCGAAAGGCTTGCCAGGTTTGCATCGGTTTTCCGACAGCGATTTGCGCGACGCTTGCGGCAAAACCCTTGCCTTAGCGATGGCCTGACGCCATAAGCAGGAAACAGGCGCGGCCGCTGCCGCCGCGAGGACTTGCCACTAGGACTTGCCACGAGGACTTGGATGAAGACGTTCCTTCTGCAGTTTTTCACCTGGTGGAACAGCCAGACGCTGGGCACGCGCTTCCACACCTGGCGGCATGGCAAGAAAGTCGGGCAGGACGAGGCTGGCAACGTCTACTACGAAGGTGGTGTCGATTCGGAAGGCCGGACCCGCCGCTGGGTCATCTATCGCGACTATTCGGAAGCCTCGATGATTCCGCCCGGCTGGCATGGCTGGATGCATCACCGCGTTGATACCGCGCCGCCGAGCGAAAACTACAAGCCACGCGACTGGCAGAAACCGCATCAGCCGAACCTTACCGGAAGTGCCGCCGCCTATCGCCCCAAGGGCTCCGTGCTCACCAATCAGCACCGCCCGCAGGTGACGGGCGATTACGACGCCTGGACGCCGGGGGCGTAACCGCTCGTCGAGACGGATCGGTCCTTTATCGCCACAATTGGCGTTTAGCTGCTTGCCGATCTGACAGCAGCGACTAGCCTTGGGCGCGACAGAATCACCCCGGGCGCTAACCACCGGACCCTTGCATGAGCATTTTCAGCCGAATCTCGATAGGCGGACTGACGGTGGCCGCCGCTCTTGTCGCTTGCGCCATGGCCGCCGCACAGACGCTGGAGGCGCCAATCGAACCGGAGGCCTGGGAAGAGCCAGCGACGCCGGAGGCGCCAGCGACACCGGAGGCGCCAATGGAACCGGATGCGACAGTGGCTCCGGCGGCACCGGAACGCATCACCAATCCCGTCGCCGAATTCGCCGGCATCGACAAGATCACCGGCCGCATCATCACCTTCGATGTCTATATCGACGAGACGGTGCAGTTCGGTGCTTTGCAGGTGACGCCGCGCATCTGCTATTCGCAGCCGCAAACCGAAGAGCCGAAGACCGATTCCTTCGTCGAGGTCGACGAGATCACGCTGGATCGCAAGATCCGCCGCATCTTCACCGGCTGGATGTTTGCCGAAAGTCCCGGCCTCAACGCCGTCGAGCACGCCGTCTACGACGTCTGGCTGAAAGGCTGCAAGCAGAAGTCGGAGGTGCCGGCACCCGACGCTGCTAAATCCAATTAGAGCGCCAGGCGCGCGGGATCTCCTGCTCACATACTGAGCCTTCCGGAACCGCCTTATTCTCCGTGCGTTGGGTCATGGCTGCGGTACGGAGATGTTCCCATGATGGCCAACAAGGACGAACTCCTCGATCTCGAAAGAGGGTTCTGGACCGGCGACGCTGCCTATTTCAAAGCCAATGCCGACACCGAATGCCTGGTAGCTTTCCCGCAGATGGCGCAGGTGATGAGCAACGCCGACCTGGCCGAAACCGCGACGAACCCGAACCGCTGGCGCGATCTCGACATCGACCTCAAGGGCATCATCGAGCCGGGCAGCGACATCGTCATGCTGACCTATGAGGCCCATGCCACGCGCGAGAATGGCGAGACCTACGCGGCGCTGATCAGCACCGGCTATGTCCATCGCGTCAATGGCTGGAAAATGATGTTCCACGCGCAGACGCCTCTTGAGCCTGCCGCAAAAAACTGACCTGGCGCAGATCATGGGAAAAAGACCGCTTCGCCCTTCAGCGCGTCAGCCAGCATCTTTTCGTATTTGCCCCTTGGCACGTCGATCGCGCCGAAGCGTTTGAGGTGCTCGGTGGTGAACTGCGTGTCGAGCAGCGCAAACTGCCGTTGCTTCAGGCGTTCGACCAGATGCACCAGGCAGATCTTCGACGCATCCGTTTCCCTGGCGAACATGCTTTCGCCGAAGAACACCCGGCCGAGCGACACGCCGTAGAGGCCGCCGACCAGCCGACCCTCGCGCCAGGCTTCGACCGAATGGCAATGGCCCATCCGGTGGAGTTCGACATAGGCTTCGCGGATCGGCGCGTTGATCCAGGTCGACCGGCGTTCCTCGCGCCTCTCGGCGCAGCCATCGATGGTCGCCTCGAAGTCGAAATCGAAACGGATGTCGAACAGGTTTTTCCGGATAGCCTTCCTCAGGCTCTTGGGCGTGTGAAAACCATCGAGAGGGATGATGCCGCGCGTCTCCGGCCGTACCCAGAACACTTCGGGATCGGTGGCGCTTTCGGCCATCGGGAAGACGCCCGAGGCGTAGGCCTTGAGCAACAGGTCGGTCGGGATGCGATAGCCTGGCGCGTAGGGACGGGTCATCGCGGCATTATATTCTATAAGTTCACGACCTAATCCTCGTTGGCCAGATATTTTTCCAGCCAGTGGATGTCATACTCGCCATTGGCGATATCGGCATTGCCGACGAGATCGCGAAACAGCGGCAGCGTCGTCTTGATGCCGTCGACGACGAATTCGTCGAGCGCCCGCCGCAGCCGCATCATGCATTCGACGCGGTTGCGGCCGTGCACGATCAGCTTGCCGATCAGACTGTCGTAGTAGGGCGGGATCTTGTAGCCGGAATAGACGCCGGAATCGACACGGATGCCGAGCCCGCCCGGCGTGTGGAAGTGGGTGATCGTGCCGGGCGAGGGCGTGAAGGTGCGCGGATCCTCGGCATTGATGCGGCATTCGATGGCATGGCCCTGAAAGCGGATGTCTTCCTGGCGCACCGAAAGCCCGCCGCCCGAGGCGACGCGGATCTGCTCATGCACGAGGTCGATGCCGGTGATCGCCTCCGTCACCGGATGCTCGACCTGCAGGCGCGTGTTCATCTCGATGAAATAGAACTCGCCGTTCTCATAGAGGAATTCGATGGTGCCGGCGCCGGAGTAGCCGAGATCGGCGATCGCCCTGGCACAGACGCCGCCGATATGCGCGCGCTCCTCGGCATTGAGCGCCGGCGAGGGCGCCTCTTCCCAGACCTTCTGGTGGCGGCGCTGCAGCGAGCAGTCGCGTTCGCCGAAATGCACGCCGCGGCCGGCACCGTCACCGAACACCTGCACCTCGATGTGGCGCGGCTTTTCGAGATACTTCTCGATGTAGACGGCGTCGTCGCCGAAGGCGGCACCGGCTTCCGAGCGCGCCGTCTGCAGCGCGACGACAAGATCGGCTTCGCTGCGCGCCACTTTCATGCCGCGTCCGCCGCCGCCGGCCGACGCCTTGATGATCACGGGATAGCCGATCTCGGCGGCGATGCGTTTGGCTTCCTTTTCCTCGGTGACCGCGCCGTCGGACCCGGGCACCACCGGAATGCCAAGACGCTTTGCGGTGCGCTTGGCCTCGATCTTGTCGCCCATGATGCGGATGTGATCGCCGGACGGGCCGATGAAGGTGATGTTGTGCGCGGCGAGGATATCGGCGAATTTGGCATTCTCCGACAGGAATCCGTAGCCCGGATGCACCGCGTCGGCGCCGGTGATCTCGCAGGCCGCGACGATCTGGTGGATGTTGAGATAGCTGTCGCGCGACGGCGGCGGGCCGATGCAGACGCTCTCGTCAGCAAGCCGCACATGCATGGCGTCAGCGTCGGCGGTCGAATGCACCACCACCGTCTGGATGCCGAGCTCCTTGCAGGCGCGCAGCACTCTCAGAGCGATTTCGCCGCGATTGGCGATGAGGATTTTCTGGAACATTTTTCGGCTGTTCCCGGCTCTACTCGATCACGACGAGCGGCATGCCATATTCGACCGGCTGCGCATCCTCGAACAGGATCGCCGTCACCGTGCCGGCACGGGGCGAGGGGATCTGGTTCATCGTCTTCATCGCCTCGATGATCAGCAGCGTCTGGCCTTCCTTGACCTGCTGGCCGACTTCGATGAACGCCTTGGCGTCGGGCGACGGCGCCAGGTAGGCGGTGCCGACCATGGGCGAGGCGACTGCATTCTTGGACACGTCGGCCGCTGCCGGGGCGGCTGCGGCCGCCGGCTGCGCTGCCGGCGGCGCGTAGGCGGGCTGCGGTGCGGCGACCGCATGGACGGCCGGCGCCTGTCGCGACACGCGCACCTTCAAGTCGCCCAGCTCGACCTCGATCTCGGTGAGGTTGGTGTCGTTCAGTATGCCCGCCAGATCGCGGATAAGCTGCTGGTCAACACCGTTCTTCTTTATCGACATTTTCGAGCCTTCTGTTTGTTGGCCGGTCATAGGCGTGCGGCCAGCGCCTGCAGCGCCAGTGTGTAGCCGAGCGGCCCGAACCCGCAGATCACGCCGACGGCGACCGGCGAGACCATGGAGACGTGGCGGAATGATTCCCGCGCATGGATGTTGGAAAGATGAACTTCGGCGACCGGCAATGGCGCGACTGAGCGGATGGCGTCGTGAATGGCGATCGAGGTGTGGCTGTAGGCGCCCGGATTGATGATGATGCCGACAGCCTTGTCGGCGGCTTCCTGTATCCAGTCGACGAGGTCGCCCTCATGGTTCGACTGACGGAAATCGATCTCGAGCCCAAGCGCCGCACCTGCCTGCTTGCAATCGTCGGCGATCGCGGCAAGCGTCTTGCCGCCATAGATGCCCGGCTCGCGCTTGCCGAGCGCGTTGAGGTTGGGACCGTTCAGGACGAAAACCGTTTTCAAAATGCCGACCTTTTTCCCAGTGTGGTTTTGACTCCGAAATTCGCAATACCTTGGAGCAGCGCTTTGAACGAATTCGGATTCAAAACCACACTGGCAATTTATACATTTCTGATGTGGTGGATTTGAAGTTCCTGAACGCTGATGCCACCAAAGTAGCAGGAACTTCGAATCCACTACATCAGCGCCGGCATCCGTCGGCGCGCCGGACCTCTATAATGGGCTTAGACGCCTGCGAAAAGAGCGCAAGTGGGTTCTTTCGCTGTCCACAACAGGCGGAAAATGGCTTGCGCCGAAACCGATCAGAGTGCGGCCTTGGCCGCCTCGATCTTCTCCGCCAGCACTTCCCGGCCGAGCGCCCCGAACACCACCTCGTTGCCGACCACATAGGAGGGCGTTCCTGTGATAGCCAGCTGGTTGGCAAGCTCATAGGTCTTGGAGAGGGCCTCGGTGATCGACGGGTCCTTCATCTTCTCGCGCAGCGTCGCTTCGTCGGCGCCGAGCGAAAGCGCTACCTTGATGGCCGCCGCTTCGGTGGCCCGTCCCTGGGCGCCGAGCAGCGCGTTGTGGAACTCGCCGTATTTCTCCGGCATCATCAGGTGGAACGCCATCGAGACGACGCTCGCCTTCTGCGAATCCGGGCCGAGGATCGGGAACTCCTTGAGCACGAAGCGCAGGTCCGGATCGGCTGTCGTCAGCGCCCGCATGTCCTCGATGGCGCGTTTGCAGTAGCCGCAATTGTAATCGTAGAACTCGACGATGGTGACCTTGCCGTTCGGATTGCCGACGACGCCGTCGAAGGCCGAATTGAAGATCTGGTCCTTGGCATTCTTGATGACGCCGAGACTGGCGACGCGCTGCGCCTCCTTCTGCTTGGCCTCGAGCGCCTCCTGAGCCTCCAGCAGCACTTCAGGGTTCTTCAGGAGATAGTCGCGGATGATGCCCTCGACTTCGGCCCGGTCGATCTTGGTGTCGGCGGGCGCCGCCTGGGCGATCTGCACGGCATCGGCCTTTGCCGTCTGCGGGCTTCCGGTCACGAACCCGAAACCCAGCATGGCGAGAGCGACCGCCACGCCCGTGGTGCCCAGCAGAATTGCCTTGTTCATCATCCCTAATCCTCTCGCCTGGTTTCCGGCCCGATTGGTCCGACTACATGTCGCCGCGCACGGCCGGAAGGTTCACTTTTTCTTGCCTGATGGCGCGTAGTTTATGATGTCCTGCGCGCGGATCCAGCCCGGCTCGCCGCGCTTCATTTTCATCTGCGCGCGCATTGCGAAGATCTTGGCATCCTTGTAGGCGCCGGAATAGAAATGGCCTTCGGCAGTCGCAAGGTCGGCGGCCGGAATGTTGCCGAGCTCGCCATAAGCCTGCGCCAGATGGCGGTAACCGACGGCGTTTTCCCGGTCGCGCGCGAGGCCCTTGTTGATCTGCACCACCGCTTTCTCCAGGGAATCGGGCGTGCCGATGGCCATCAGCGCCTGGCCGTAGGAGACCGACAGCAACCCGGATCGCGCCGGATCGAGGCTGACCGCCTTGGCATAGGCTTCGGCGGCAGCCTTCGGTCTGTTCGCCTTCATCAGGATGTCGCCGCGCAATTCCTGGAAATAGGGGTTTTTCGGCTGTGCCTTGATCAGCGCGTTGGTCTTGGCGAGCGCCCCCGCCAGATCGCCGAAAAGGTAGCTCGTCTGCGCGTCGCCATATTGCGAGGCGAGGCTGCCCGGGTTCTTGCGCATCAGCCGCGATGCGGCGGCCTTGCCTCCCATATAGGCGGCGATCTTGATGCGCATCATGTCGTGCCGCTGCTGCAGTGCCGGCGTATCGACCTTGTCGACATAGGGGCTCTGCTTGACCAGAACTTCGAGATTGGCGATGCGTTCCCGCGGCAGAGGATGGCTGATCCGGTAGGGATCGACCTGCGCCCCTGACAGCGAGAGCGCGCTCTGAAAGCGGCCGAAGGTCTTCAGCATGCCCAGGCCGGACTGACCGGTGGCATTGAGATAGGTTATCGCCGAGCGGTCGGCGGTCATCTCTTCGGTGCGCTGATAAGCGAGGATACTGCGCTGCGCCATCTCGCCGCCGCCAGCCGCGACCCCCATGCCGGCGCCGGCGAGGCCCCGGCTTTTGGTGGTGGCGCCGGCGACGATGGCGCCGGCGCCAAGCAGCGTCGCGATGATGGCCATCGTCTTGGCGCGTTCGAGCTGATTGCGCAATTTTTGCTGGTGCCCACCGGCAATGTGGCCGGCTTCGTGTGCGATGACGCCGATGATCTCGTTGGGCGTCTCCGCCGACATCAGGGCGCCGGTGTTGATGAACAGACGGGACCCGGCAACGAAGGCGTTGAAACTCTGGTCGTTGACCAGGACGATGTCGACGCCGTCTTCCGGCAGGCCCGCGGCTCGGAAGATCGGCCGCGCATAATCGCGTACCAACGCCTCGATCTCGGCATCGCGCACCACCGGCACGTTTTGCGCTAAGGCGCTGATGGTGCCGGTCACAGCGACCGTCGCGGCAAGCGAAAGCGTTGCGAAGGCGCGCGCTGCCTTGGCTATCGTCGATTTGGGTCGATTCAACATGGCAGGTCCACTGGTAGACGAGCGGGCGAAGGATGAAAAGTCGGCACCGAAACTTTACCGAACTTGTGATCCTCACATCAATCGGGCATTTGTGCGGCGCGGGACGCCAAAGCTCGGCGCCGGGCCGACCCAAGGGGCCGACAAAGGAATGAGGTCAAATGGTTGTATCGCTTTCGCGTCGCGGCGAAGTCGAGCCGTTCCACGCCATGGACATTCTGGCGGAAGCGAATCGGCTGAAGGCAAAGGGCGTGCCGGTTGTTTCCATGGCCGTTGGCCAGCCGTCCGACCCGGCGCCGGCCGGGGTCAGGCAAGCGGCGACGAACGCATTGAAGATGGGGCGTATCGGCTACACCGACGCATTGGGTCTTTCCGGCCTGCGCGAGGCGATCGCGCAGCACTATGCCGACCACTACGGGCTTGCCGTATCACCCGGCCGGATCGCCGTCACCACCGGATCGTCGGCCGCCTTCAACCTGGCCTTTCTGGCGATGTTCGATCCAGGCGATCGTGTCGCCGTCGCCGCACCCGGCTATCCGGCCTATCGCAACATCATGGCCGCGCTCGGCATCGAGATCGTCGAGATCGAGCTCGGCGGTGATGCCTATCTACACGCCGAACACCTCAAGGCCGCGCATCGCGAAAAGAAGCTGAAGGGCGTGTTGTTTGCCAGCCCGGCCAATCCGACCGGGGCGATTATCCCCGCCGACGAGCTGTCGGCGCTGGTGACGACGGCCGAAGAGCTCGGCATCGCCGTGATCTCCGACGAGATCTATCACCGGCTGGCTTACGCTGCGCCGGACACGACGGCGCTTGCCTACGGCCAGGACGTGACGGTGATCAATTCCTTCTCGAAATATTACTGCATGACCGGTTGGCGCATCGGCTGGATGGTGCTGCCGGAAGCATTGGTGCGGCCGGTCGAGCGCATCGCCCAGAGTCTCTACATCTCACCGCCGGAACTGTCCCAGATCGCCGCTATCGAGGCATTCAAGGCGACCGGGGAATTGGAGGCGGTGAAGGCGCGCTACGCGTGGAATCGCGAGCTTTTGATGACACGCCTGCCCGAACTCGGCTTTGCGCTGGCGGCACCGATGGACGGGGCGTTCTACGCCTTCTGCGATGTCACCAGGCACACCAACGACAGTATGGCCTTCGCGCGCAAGATGCTGGCCGAGGCGCATGTGGCGGCGACGCCCGGCCGCGATTTCGATCCGCTTCAAGGCCATCGAACCATGCGCTTTTCCTACGCCGGCAGCCACGATGAGATGGTCGAGGCGATGATGCGCCTCGAACGCTGGCTGAAGTAGCGCGAATGCCGGAACTCGAACAGGCTTTGACCGAAATTGCCGCCGAAATGGCGGAGCGCACGGATCGCGGCGAAGTCGCGACCTACATTCCGCAACTCGGCAAGGTCGATCCGAAAAAGTTCGGTATCGCCGCCGTGACCAATGACGGTCGCGTGCTGATGGCAGGCGACGCCGATGAGCCGTTTTCGATCCAGAGCATTTCGAAAGTGTTCACGCTGACATTGGCGCTCGGCAATGTCGGCGACGCGCTGTGGCATCGTGTCGGGCGCGAGCCTTCGGGCAACCCGTTCAACTCGATCGTCCAGCTCGAGCATGAGAACGGCATTCCGCGCAATCCGTTCATCAATGCCGGCGCCATCGTGATTTCCGACATTCTGCTCGCCGGCCACCAGCCGCGCGAGGCGATCGGCGAGATCCTGCGCTTCATCCAGTTCCTGGCCGACGACGACACCATCATCATCGACCGCGAGGTCGCGGCTTCGGAACGTGCCACCGGCTTTCGCAACTTGGCGCTCGCCAATTACATGAAGTCCTTCGGCAATCTCAACCACGCGCCGGACCTGGCGCTGGGCGTCTATTTTCACCATTGCGCCATCGCCATGAGCTGCCGGCAATTGGCGCTCGCCGGCCGCTTTCTCGCCAATGGCGGCAAGAACCCGGCGACCGGCCATTCCGTGGTGTCGGCCGAGCGCGCCCGCCGCATTGGCGCGATGATGCTGACCTGCGGCCATTATGACGGTTCCGGCGATTTTGCCTTTCGCGTCGGCATCCCGGGCAAGAGCGGCGTAGGCGGCGGCATTTTGGCGATCGTGCCGGGCGTGGCCTCGCTCGCCGTCTGGTCGCCCGGCCTCAACGCCAACGGCAACTCCAGGCTGGGGTCGATTGCACTGGAAAGGCTGGCGAAGATGATGAACTGGTCGGTCTTCGCGCCATAGAGATTGTGACGCTTCAGACAAGAAAAATCCCGCGCTGTCGACAGGACAGCGCGGGATTTTTTTGGTCAAAAGATCAGGCTAAACTACCGAAAAGCTTAGAAAAAGCCTTTCCGCTGCCACCAGCCGGCACGCTTCGGCTTTTCCTCGGTCTTTTCCTCGTCGGCAACAGTCGAGGACACGATCGGCTCAACCGGAGCATCTACCGGTACGGGCTTGCGTCGCGATGGGCGGACCTTCGGTTTTTCGTCGACGGCGGCCACGGCTGTTTCCTCCAAAACAGGTGCGGGAGCCTCGGCAGCAATTTCTGGCTCGGCAACTGGCGTCTCGGCGACGACGTCCGCCGCAGCCTTCTTCGGCTTCGCGGCGCGGCGCGGCTTCTTCGGCTTTTCGGCGCTCGGCATGTCGTCATTGGCCGGAGCAAGGTCCACAGGCTCTTCGACCGGCGTTGCTGCTACCGGCTCGCTGGAGACGGCTACGCCCTCCAAGACTTCGCCTTCGGGCCTGTCAGCCGACTCGGCAGTGCCTGCATCGACCTCGCCTTCGTCCTCACGGCGATTGCGCTTGCCGCCGCGCTTGCCGCGCCGGCGCTTCTTGCCCTGACCTTCATCCACCACTTGACCGTCATCCGACGCTTCCACCGCTTCAGTGACGCCGACCTGGTCCTCGTGGTCTGCTTCGACGCCTTCATCGCCTAAGGCCTCGGATACGCCTTCGGCAGTGGCCGGGAGGGACGCGCCTTCCATTTGGGCGCCATGCTCGCGGTCGCGATCCTTGCCGCCGCGCCGTCTGCGGCGCTTGCGGCGCTTGCGGTCGCGGCCTTCGCCATCTTCGCTTGGCCTTGGCTGCTGCGGCTGCTGAGCTTGGCGTGGTTGCTCTGCCGGTTCAACGGCCTCGTCTTCCTCCTCCTCGATGACGATTTCGTCGGCGGGCTCTTCCGGCTCGACATAGGCGGGCAAGGTGCGCACCTCGACGAAGCCTTCAGGCTTTTCAGCCAGCGCGCCGCGGAAGATCGCATAGTGCTGGGCGCCGACCGTGTCGTCGGCTTCGACGGTGATGGTCAGGCCGAAGCGGCTTTCGAGCTCCACCAGCGTGCCGCGCTTGTGGTTGAGCACATAGAGTGCGGTCGCCGCCGGCGTCCGTACCGTGATGTGGCTGCGCGAATCCTTGAGCAGGAATTCCTCGATCGCCCGCACCACCATCAGCGCGACAGACGAATCGGACCGCACATGGCCGGTGCCGCCGCAATGCGGGCAAGGCTTCATCGTCGATTCCAGCACGCTGGCACGGATGCGCTGGCGCGACATCTCCATCAGGCCGAAATGCGAGATGCGGCCGACCTGGATGCGGGCGCGATCGTTCTTGAGGTGATCCTTCAGCCGCTTTTCGACGGAGCGGTTGTTGCGGTTCTCCTCCATGTCGATGAAGTCGATGACGATCAGGCCGGCAAGATCGCGCAGCCTCAACTGCCGTGCGACTTCCTCGGCCGCTTCCAGATTGGTGTGAAGCGCCGTGTCCTCGATCGAGTGCTCCTTGGTGGAGCGGCCCGAATTGACGTCGATGGCGACCAGAGCTTCGGTCTGGTTGATGATGATGTAGCCGCCGCTCTTTAGGGTCACCTGCGGCTGCAGCATGCGGTCGAGCTGCGCCTCGATGCCATTGCGTACGAATATCGGCGTCGTGTCGCGGAACGGCTGCACGACCTTGGCGTGGCTCGGCATCAGCATGCGCATGAAGTCCTTGGCCTCGCGATAGCCCTCTTCGCCGGAAACCAGGATCTCGTCGATGTCCTTGTTGTACAGATCGCGTACCGAGCGCTTGATCAGGCTGCCTTCCTCGTAGACCAGGGCAGGGGCCGTGGACTGCAGCGTCAGATTGCGGACGTTTTCCCAAAGCCGCATCAGATATTCGTAGTCGCGCTTGATCTCGGCCTTGGTGCGGCTTTCGCCGGCTGTGCGCAGGATGACGCCCATGCCCTGCGGCACTTCGAGATCGGCGACGACCTCCTTCAGCCGCTTGCGGTCCTGCGCGTTGGTGATCTTGCGCGAGATGCCGCCGCCACGCGCCGTGTTCGGCATCAGCACCGAATAGCGGCCGGCAAGCGACAGGTAGGTGGTGAGCGCTGCGCCCTTGTTGCCGCGCTCTTCCTTCACGACCTGCACCAGAAGGATCTGCCGGCGCTTGATCACTTCCTGGATCTTGTACTGGCGGCGCACCGGCTTGCGGCGGTTGCGCGCTTCTTCCAGCGCATCCTCGGCGCCGACCGATTCGACCTCATGGTCATCCAGATGCGATGACTGCACCTCTTCCAGCATGCCGCGATCATTGTCGGTGGACGTGGCTTCGCCGGCCGCCTCAGCCTGCGGCACGGCTTCGGAAATCACATCCGATTCGATGCTGGCGGCGATGGAATTGGGACCGCCTTCGGAAGGCTCAGTCTCGTCATGGCTCGTCTCATTATGACTCGCCTCGCTATGACTGGCGACATCCTCGCGATGTTCCGAAGTATCGGACGGCGTGTCGACATTTTCGGAAACGGCATCGACGTTCTCCGCGACCGCATCCTCGCCGTGTTCGCCGCCCTCATTGGAACGGCTGTCGTTGGACTCGACAGAATCGTCCGAATCGGCCGCACCTGCATCACGCTTGTGCTCGCCTCGGTCGCGGCTCTTGCCGCCGCGCCTGCGTCCGCGCCGGCCGCGATCACGGTTCTGGCGATCGTCGCCTTCGCCGTCCTCATCGTCCTCGTCTTCAGCCTCCTGCGCTTCCGCGCGCAGCAGCGCCTGACGGTCGGCGACCGGAATCTGGTAGTAGTCGGGATGAATTTCACTGAAGGCAAGGAAACCGTGACGGTTGCCGCCATATTCGACAAAGGCTGCCTGAAGGGAGGGTTCGACGCGGGTTACGCGGGCGAGGTAGATGTTTCCTTTGAGCTGCTTCTTGTCCTGGGATTCAAAGTCGAATTCTTCAATACGGTTACCGCGAACGACGACAACACGTGTTTCCTCCGGGTGGGAGGCGTCTATCAGCATTTTGTTGGGCATTATTTCGTTTCCCCCCGGCAGCCGTCAGCCGCAGCTTGCGGGGCAAGGCCCGCCGCTGTGAGTGTGGATGAACATGGGTGCCGGGCAATTGAATGTCCGCCGGCCGCTGCCTGAGCGCCATGGCGGTGCCGCCCGCAGCCATAATGGCGCGGTTTGCTGCGGACCTTTCCATGATTGCGCTTGAAGCCATCGTAACCAGCAGAACCTTTTTGAACCAAAGCCCGGGAAAACCGGACCAGCTTGTTTGCTCATACAGAGCCGGCACGGGACAATCCCGGCCGTTTTCCTCACGCAGGCATTTCCCCCGCCACGGGCTCACACCTGCGAAATTCGTCGCGATCACTTGATGCCTTTTTCGCCTGAAACGAAAGGAGCCGTCGTTCATCTCACCTGTAGCAGGAAGCTGCGGAGAAGGACGGTTCCAGGATTGCAGTGATCCACCATCGCTTTTATGATTTGGCGGGTTGGATGGCAACCCCGATTTCCGATGCCGGCAAAAAGCAGTTCCGCAACGGAAGCACGGCTTTAAGCGTTGCGTGAAAAGGCTTGGTTAACCTTCTCTGGATACCAATTGTTAATAGAGTTCGCGGCTAACCGGCACTTCGACAGACGCCGGCACTCCGACAAACAAGATTGGGCGCCTGGCGCCAAACCGGAGCGACTGGAATAAAGATGGCACTGGCAGTCTTCACGGACAGGGATAGTCGTGCCGGAGGCACTTTCTTCAACGCCGCCTACTTCCGCGCTGCTTGCCTGCTGTTGCTGGTTGCCGCTTGCCTGGCTTTTATTTCGCCGGTTTCCCTTGCTGCCGAGGCGCCGCTCGCCGTGACGAGCTACAAAATGGCCGGTGACGCCACCAAGATGCGCATCGTCATGAATTTCAACCGCGAGCCCGACGTCAAATGGTTCCTGCTGCGCGGCCCCCATCGTCTGGTCGTCGATCTGCCAAGCACGAAATTCGCCATCAATGCCAAGGATGTGAAGGCGCGCGGCCTGGTCAAGGGCGTGCGCTATGGCGATCTCGGCGAAGGGGTATCGCGGCTGATCCTCACCGGCAAGGGCCCGTTCGCCGTCGACAGGGTCGACGTGCTCAGGAATGATGACGGCAACGGCTACCGCATCGCCATCGACATGTCGGCGGCGTCCGCGCGGGAGTTCGACGCCGCTCTTGCCAATCAGGCGCTGACCACCGGCTCGACGGTGTCCGCCGACAAGGGCGGCAGGGTCGGCACCGGGCCGGTCTCCAATCCAGGCCATCGCTTCACCGTCGTCATCGATCCAGGCCATGGCGGCATCGACGGCGGCGCCGAGGGCTTGAACGGCACGGTCGAGAAGAACGTCACGCTCGCCTTCGCCACCGAATTGCGCGACAGACTTGCCGCGGTCGGCAAATATGACGTTTTCCTGACGCGCGAGACGGACCAATTCCTGCGGCTGGACGACCGCGTGCGCATTGCCCGCCAGCATGAGGCCGATCTGCTCATTTCGATCCACGCCGACACGATCAGGGTCAAGGGCCTTCGCGGCGCAACCGTCTACACCGTTTCCGACAAGGCTTCCGATCCCGAAGCGCAGGCGCTCGCCGACCGTGAGAACCTTTCCGACCAATTCGCCGGCATGGAAATCAAGGACGACAACAAGGAAGTGACCGACATTCTGATCGACCTGATTCGCCGCGAGACGCACGGTTTCTCGATGCGTTTTGCCCAAACTTTGGTCGGCCAGCTTTCCACCAGCGTCGGCCTCATCAACAATCCGCAGCGTTCGGCCAGCTTCAAGGTGTTGAAGGCGCCGGATGTCCCCTCCGTGCTGGTCGAACTCGGCTATCTGTCAAACGCCAAGGACGAGGCGCAACTGCTCAGCGCCGATTGGCGCGGCAAGGCGGCCCAGAGCATAACCAATGCCATCGCCCTGTTCGCCTCAGCCCGGGCCGGAGCCGGAACCGGAGGCTGAGACCCCCGCCGTGGTACAACCAGAGGCAGCGTTGCACGACGACAACACCCTGCACTTATTTCCGCCATTCGAAGCCGAAATTGCGTGCTGCCGCATTTTGCCCACATGGTGGCGACATGGGTTTTCGATTACCGGTCGGGATCGTCTCGAAAGCTTGCGCGAAAGGCGGCTTCGTTTAGGGGATTCCCGAACCAAGGACTGGAGCGGGCATGATTCGTCTCATTGGCTATTTTTTCGGCATCGGCACGGCGCTGGCCCTTTTGGTCGCGGCGGGCGTGGCGATCTATATCAGCCACTTGTCGAAGGATCTGCCCGACTACGAGGTCCTGGCCAAGTATGAACCGCCGGTGACGACCCGCATCCATGCGTCTGACGGTGCGCTGATGGCCGAATATGCGCGCGAGCGGCGCCTGTATTTGCCGATCCAGGCGGTGCCGGATCGTGTCAAGGCGGCCTTCCTGTCTGCCGAGGACAAGAATTTCTATAATCATCCCGGCATCGATATGACCGGCCTTGGCCGCGCTGTGATGGTCAATCTGCAGAATTTCGGCTCTGGCAAGCGCCAGGTCGGCGCCTCGACGATCACACAGCAGGTGGCGAAAAACTTCCTGTTGTCCTCGGACCAGACCTACGAGCGCAAGATCAAGGAGATGATCCTCGCCTTCCGCATCGAGCAGGCCTATTCGAAGGACCGCATTCTCGAGCTCTACCTTAACGAGATTTTCTTCGGGCTCGGCGCTTATGGCGTCGCCGGCGCAGCGCTCACTTATTTCGACAAGGCGGTGAATGAACTCACCGTGGCGGAGGCGGCCTATCTGGCGGCTTTGCCGAAGGGCCCCTCCAACTATCACCCCTTCAAATATGCCGACCGCGCCATCGAGCGCCGCAACTGGGTGATCGACCAGATGGTCGGCAACGGCTACGTCACGCAAGAGGAAGGCGCCAAGGCCAAGGCCGAGCCGCTCGGCGTCAAGCCACGCCGCTCCGGCACCTATCTGTTCGCCGGCGAATACTTCACCGAGGAAGTGCGTCGCCAGATCAGCGCGCGCTACGGCGAGAATGCGCTCTACGAGGGCGGCCTGTCCGTCCGTACGACGCTCGATCCCAAGATGCAGCTCATCGCCCGCAAAGCAATGCAGAACGGCCTGATGAAGTTCGATACGCTGCGCGGCTATCGCGGGCCGGTGAAGACCATCAGCCTATCCGGCGACTGGGGCGTGCCTTTGAGCGAAGTCAAGGGACTTGACGACGTGCCCGAATGGTCGCTCGCCGTCGTGCTCGACAGTTCGGAGAGCGGCCTGTCCATCGGCCTTCGGCCGACCCGGCAGATCTCGGGCGAACTCGTCAAGGATCGCATCGAAGGCACCGTCAGCCGCGAGGACATGAGCTTTGCCATGCGTCATGTGGTCGGCGGCAAGACCGTCAAGGCCAAGTCGCCTGCGGATGTGCTGAAGCCTGGCGACGTCATCTTCGTGCAGAAGAAAGAGGGAACGGATGGGGCCTATATCCTGCGCCAGGCCCCCGAAGTGGAAGGCGGCATGATCGCCATGGATCCGCATACCGGCCGCGTTCTGGCCATGGTCGGCGGGTTCTCCTACTCGCAATCCGAATTCAACCGTGCCACGCAGGCCATGCGGCAGCCGGGTTCGTCGTTCAAGCCGATCGTCTATTCGGCCGCCCTCGACAATGGCTATACGCCGGCTTCGGTGATCATGGACGGCCCGATCACCATCAAGAGCGGCAACACGACCTGGACGCCGAAGAACTACGACGGAAGGACAGCTGGGCCGGCGACCTTGCGGTCCGGCATCGAGAGGTCGCGCAATCTGATGACTGTGCGCCTGGCCAACGACATGGGCATGAAGCTGGTCGCGGAATATGCCGAGCGCTTCGGCGTCTATGACCGCCTGGCGCCGTATCTGCCGATGGCGCTGGGTTCGGGCGAGACCACCGTGATGCGCATGGTGTCGGCTTATTCGATCATGGCCAACGGCGGCAAGTCGATCAAGCCGACGCTGATCGACCGCATCCAGGATCGCTACGGCAAGACGGTGTACAGGCAGGACGAACGCGGCTGCGAAAATTGCAACGCCGCCGAATGGCAGAACCAGCCTGAGCCGGAACTGGTCGACAATTCCGAGCAGGTGCTCGATCCAATGACCGCCTATCAGATCACCTCGATGATGGAGGGCGTCGTCGAGCGCGGTACCGGCGCCACCGTCGCCGAACTCGGCCGCCACATCGCCGGCAAGACCGGTACGACAAACGACGAGAAGGATACCTGGTTCATCGGCTACACGCCCAATCTCGTTGTCGGCCTTTATATGGGCTACGATCAGCCGAAAGGTCTTGGCAAGGGCGCGACCGGCGGCGGTCTTGCAGCGCCGATCTTCAAGGACTTCATGCGCGTGGCGCTGGACGGCACGCCCAATGTCGATTTCCAGGTTCCCGAAGGCATGAAGCTGATCGCCATCAATCGCAAGACCGGCATGGCTGCCAACCCAGACGACGCTGGCGCCTTTATCGAAGCCTTCAAGCCGGGCACCGGTCCCGCCGACAGCTATTGGGTAATCGGCATGGGTGCTGACGGCTCCAACGCCTCCGGCGGCGCGCTGTCGCCACAGGCCAACCAAGCCATCCAGTCCGGCGGCGGCGGGCTCTATTGACATAGGACATGGCGTTCTGGGCCGGCTTTCGAGCCGGCCCATTTCGCTTTACAGGCGGCGGTGCGGTCCCTATGTATCGCGCCAACCCAAGCTCTGTTTAAGCAACGGGGCACCATTTCAGCACGGGACAGAACAGCCAGCCATGCGCGCGGAAACGCAGAACATTGTCGACGAGATCAGGCAGGCGATAACCCTGCTGAGGAGGCATCTTTGACTGGGATCAAGCCATAAAGCGGCTTGAATACCTGAATGTGCGTGCCGAGGATTCGAGCCTCTGGAACGAGCCGCTGGAGGCGCAGAAGCTGATGCGTGAGCGCCAGGGCCTCGAGGAAGGCATCGCCGCGGTCAAAGGCCTCACCCAGGCGCTGGAAGACAATATCGGCCTGATCGAGCTTGGCGAGGAAGAGGGCGACGAGAGCGTCGTCGCCGAGGCGGAAGCGGCGATACGCTCGATGCGCGGCGAAGCAAAGGCCCGCCAGATCGAGACGCTGCTTTCGGGCGAGGCGGACGCCAACGACAGTTACCTCGAAATCCATGCCGGCGCCGGCGGCACCGAAAGCCAGGACTGGGCCTCGATGCTTCTGCGCATGTACACGCGTTGGGCCGAGCGGCGCCGTTTCAAGGTCGAGGTGCTGGAAGTACATGACGGCGAAGAGGCCGGCATCAAGTCCGCCACGCTGCTGATCAAGGGCCACAATGCCTATGGTTGGCTGAAGACGGAATCCGGCGTTCACCGTCTCGTGCGTATTTCGCCCTATGACAGCAATGCGCGCCGCCACACGTCCTTCGCCAGCGTCTGGGTCTATCCCGTGATCGACGATACGATCGAGATCGACGTTTCCGAATCCGATGTCCGCATCGACACCTATCGTTCGTCCGGATCGGGCGGCCAGCACGTCAACACCACCGATTCGGCGGTCCGCATCACCCATCTCGCCACCGGCATCGCGGTCGCTTGTCAGGCCGAGCGCTCCCAGCACAAGAACAAGGCGAAGGCCTGGGAGATGCTGCGCTCGCGGCTCTACGAGGAAGAGCTGAAGAAGCGCGAGGCGGTGGCCAACGCCACCGAAGCGTCGAAGAGCGATATCGGCTGGGGCCACCAGATCCGCTCCTACGTTCTGCAGCCCTATCAGCTGGTCAAGGATCTGCGCACCGGCGTCGAGAGCACAAGCCCGTCGAGCGTGCTGGACGGCGACCTCGACGATTTCATGGAGGCCTCGCTGTCGCAGCGCATCGAGGGCGGCGCCGGCGAAGTGGTCGCCGATATCGACTGAAGCTCCTAGCACCAAAGCAGCAGGAACATCACGCTAGAGTAACAGGCTCTCACGCTAATTGAGCGGTCGCTTTATGGCTTTGTTTCTTCATCGAATTTTCCAGAACAACTTCTACCTCCGGGTTAGATGTTGCAGGCCTGCCGGCGCTTGGCCTGGAACCACTGCGAGCTGAATCCCGTTATCTGCGGTCCCATTTGCCGGGGTTGATGAAGTCACTGTCGTCAACCCCGGCAGGCTGGTTCCGGCTGCAGATGTCGGCGCTCGGTTTGCACAGCAATTTCTTGCGCCAACAAAGGAATCAGCCCAGCATCCGAAGGCTGGGGGAAAAAGCATTTATGGCCGGACGCGGCGTATCTGCGACCTGACGAGCCGGCCACTGGGAAGATACGTTCCAAGAACGGGCAAGCGAAACGCTTGATAACTCGGTGATAGGAATTGCGCCCATGCCTGCTTTCACACCCCGACCGGCCTCAGCCGTCAAAACGGCGCGCCGCCTCCTGAATTCAATCACTGCGGTGGTGGCTCTGACGGCCATCATTGTATTTGCAGCGCCCGCTTTGGCGCACGACGCCACGCCGACTGCGGCGAGGCCGCAAGGCTGGAGTTACCCATTCTCCTGTTGTTCCGGCTATGATTGCCGCGCGGTCTCGCAGACGTCGATCAGCGAGCGTCCGGAGGGCTATGTCATCAAGGGGACAGGCGAGGTCGTGTCCTACAGCGATGGACGGATCAAGAATTCGCCCGATGGCGAATATCACTGGTGCTCGGTCGCCGGCGCCAATGATGGAAAGACCATCTGCCTGTTCGTGCCACCGTCGTCGTTTTAATGTATGTCGCCCAAAAGCTTGCCCCAAGGGCCTGAGCCAGAGCCTGACCCGATGGTGCGCAGCGGTTTTGGGATAATGACATGCATCAAAAAGATTGAAGCGCGCCACGCGTCCGACGCAGGCAAGCGAGTCTGCTGATAGACGGTTGTCAGGAGTGTCTCTTTATGTTGCCTTGCCGCGCGGGCGGCAGGCAATCGTGAGGAGGCGTTCATGACCATAAAGGCAAGCTGCCACTGCAGGGCGACGACGTTCGAAGTTTCGCAAGCGCCGCTAGCCGTGACGCAATGCACCTGCTCCTTCTGCTCGAAACGCGGCTCGTTGTGGGCCTATTACACCCCGTCGCAATTCAAGCTCACCAGCCCACTCAAGAATGTCTCCTTCTACCGGTGGGGGTCGAAAACGATCAAACACGGTTTCTGCGCCACCTGCGGCTGCGGCACCTTCACCGAAACGCCGGACTGGTCGACCGGCACGCCGGATTTCGACCATCCGAAAATCAGCGTTAATTCGCGCCTGTTCGACGATTTCGACCTCGATCAGGTCGAGGTCGTCGTCATCGACGGCAAGAATCTCTGGTAGCCGATAATCTCTGGTAGCCGATCAGAATTGCGCAATACCGCAGCCGTGCAATTGACCGGGAAAAGCCATAGCCAGCCGCTTTTCCCGTTCCATTTTTCGCCGCATTTCATGTTACAAGCATTAGAGCGACGTGCGTCCACCTGGACGCACAAAGTACGCTCTAAGACTTTGAATCTATGCATCGCTCTTTCCGAAAATCGATGATTTTCGGGCCGATGCAACGGAAGGGCTGATGCGGCGCGCCACCGGTGGGACCGCGGACTGGAGAGGGACTACCCAATGAGAAAGACTGTGCTCGTCGTCGTGGCGACGGCTGTGCTCGTGAGTGCCTGCACTACAACCGATCCGTATACCGGAGAGCAGAAGGTTTCCAACACTGCGGCCGGCGCCGGCATCGGCGCGCTGGCGGGTGCGGGGCTCGGCCTGCTTGCCGGCGGCAACGATCGCCGTAATGCGCTGATCGGCGCTGGCGTCGGCGCGCTCGCCGGCGGCGCCATCGGCGCCACGATGGACCAGAACGAGGCCGAACTGCGCCGGCAGCTTCAGGGCTCCGGCGTCAGCGTCACCCGCACCGGCGACCAGATCATCCTCAACATGCCGTCCGACATCACCTTCAACGTTGACCAGGACGCGGTGAAGCCCGGCTTCTATCAAGTGCTGAATTCGGTCGCACTTGTGCTGAACAAGTTCCGGCAGACCACGGTCGACGTGTTCGGCCACACCGACTCGACCGGTGGCGACGAACACAATTTCGACCTGTCGCAGCGCCGCGCGCTGGCGGTCGCCAACTATCTGTCCGGGCAGGGCGTCGATTCCCGCCGCTTCGCCGTCACCGGCTTCGGCAAGACGCGTCCGATCGCTTCCAATGCGACGGCCGCCGGCCGTGCCCAGAACCGCCGCGTCGAGATCCAGCTTTCACCGCTCACCTGAGCAAGACAGACAAGAAGACCGCATTGCACATGAGAACGGCCCCGCAAGGGGCCGTTCTTGTTTGCTTTTTGCTGGAGTGACGAGCGTCGGCGCCCATCGCTTCGGTTTCATATCATAGTGTCAGGGGCGTGCCGGCTGATCGACAATTGCCGCAACGATCCGGCGCACGATCGGAAGGACAATCAGCAGGCTCGGAAACGCAACAAGCCATGATACGCCCCATGCGTATGACCAGGTCGCTACAAAACCGTTCGTCCAACCCGTGCCGATCGCCGTCGAAACCGCCGAGATGATGCAGGTCATGAGGATTGAAAGAACGAACGGCATTACCACTGCACTGTAGGAAGGCGGCAGTTTTCTCAGCTTCAACGTTTTTTGCGGTGATGCATGCATGGAAATCTCCAATCAGAAAATGTGCGTACGTGCTCGTGAGCGCGATCAGGCGATCTGCGCCGTTTGCAGGGCCAGTTCTCGGATAAAGCTTCGTAGCGACCGCGGCTCGCGGCCCAAGGCGGCGCGCAATGTCAGACTGTTTCCGCCGAGGCCGTACTTGGCGTAGTGGACATGGACTCTAGCCAGCAGCTGCAACTGGCGGTCATCGTAAGGAAGGCGGGCATTCGCTGCCCACTCACCGAAGGTCGGCTCGCCGGCAGAGATCGGGCGCCCAAGTTCCTCACTTATCATTGAAGCGATCTCTTCCCGGCTATGCATACCAGCGCACAGCTCCAGGGTGGCATAGGACAACCGCGCTTCGGTCAATGCGATCGCTGCCACTTCGGCGACATCGCGGTAATCGACGCGCGCCAGCTTTGCTGTCTTTGGAAACGGTTCCGAGAAAACGCCATCCCTAACGATGGACGGCCAGGCTGCTGCGATATTCTGCATAAAATTGGCGGGATGCAGAATGGTGTATTCCATATTCGTCGAGTAGAGAGCATCTTCGACCGGCACCTTGCTCGCGTGATTTTTGAGCCTCGTATTGGTCGGCTGGATCACCGACGAGAAGACGAATTTTCGAACGCCTGCTCGTGCTGCAGCCTCAACCATGGCAACACCCATGGCTGCTTCATCGGGGGCAAAGGCCGGTCCGATGTGAAAGACGCCCTCGACACCCTCGACGACATCTTCGAGGCTCTGCGGGTCGCGCAAATTGCCGGTCACCACTTCGGATGCCCCGAGCCTTCGGGCCTTTTCGGCGCTCGCGGGCTCGCGAATGAGTGCTCGAACAGTGGCATTGCGGCGGACAAGTTCAGGCACGACCAATCCGGCAAATCGGCCTGTTGCGCCCACGACCAGGACGGTTGGATTGGGTGCTCGCATGACAACTCCCTTCGATGAAACCTGCCCTTTCGGGATTTTCTTCCAGGGAAATAAAAGGTCGCAAACAGCGTTACAATTATTTGGCTTTGCGATAGTCTCTCTCGATTTTCGAGAGAAATGGAGAAGCCATGAGCCGAATAGATGATTTTGAAGCTTTCATGGCAGTCGTCGAGCATGGAAGTTTGACAGCCGCCGCACGTCGGCTGAACCGCTCGCTCCAATCGATCAGCCGGTCTTTGGCGACGCTGGAGGAATCCGTCGGGGTCGAGCTTGTGCAGAGGACGACGCGCCGTTCGACTCCAAGCGAAGCCGGAGCGGCGTTTTTCCACCGCATCAAACCCGCCATCGACGAAATTAACGACGCAAGATTTCAGGCCGCCAACCAACGATCGGAGCCATCAGGCATCCTGCGCGTGAGCGCGCCAGTTCTGTTCGGGCCGGATTTCGTTGTACCTGTCATCGCCGACTACATGCAGATGTATCCTCGGGTCGAGGTTGACCTCCAGCTCTCCGATGGATTTGTTGATCTTGGTGCCGAGGGCCTCGATCTGGCAATACGGATCGGCAATCTGCCGGATTCCAGCTTGCGAGCCAGACGCCTAGGCGCGTTGCGGCGCGTCGTGTTCGGCTCGCCTTCCTACTTTGAACGCCGTGGCCGACCAACGCATCCTTTTGAACTGAGCAAGCACAATTGCATTGTTCGAACCTCCGACCAGCGTCCAGGTGAATGGATGTTTCAGATTGAGGGGAAACCTCGGGCGGTGAAAGTGGCTGGCAGTTTTCGATCCAATTTGATGGCACCGATCTACGCCGCCGCAGTTCGCGGATTGGGTTTGGGTTACTCGCCCCTCTGGCAGATAAGGCATTCGGTGGACGATGGCCGCCTAGAGGTGGTTTTAAGCGAATTCGAGCCGGCGCCGGTGCCGATGCACGCCGTGTGGCTGGAAGGCAGATCATCGTCAGCCAAAGTTCGCGCGTTTCTGGATATGTTGCCGTCCCGTCCGGAATTCAAAAACCTGTAGCCACCGGATCAAACGAGACGACAGAGCGCGGTCGACCGCTCGTAGCCATAGACTTCGGCGAGACGCGCCCGATTGCTTCCAACGCGGCGGCGGTCGACCCGCCTAGAACCGGCACGCCGAGATCCAGCTTTCGCGCCACACCTGAGCAAAGCAAATATCGGACATGAAAACGGCCCCGCAAAGGGCCATTTTTGTTTGGATTTGAGAATTTCTGCTGTGATCAGACCTTGGCGACGATGCGCATGAAAGCGGGCATGTCGTCGCCGAATCCGACGGTCGCATCATTGTCTTCCTGGCGATGGCGGGCAGGGCGATTGCCGTCGCGCTGCGGCCTGGTGTCGCCGCGTTCCGGCGCACGCTGTTCGTTGCGATCGGGCGAAGCCTTGCGTTCGGGCGAAGCTTGGCGCCCGGTGTTTTCCGAGCGGATCGCTTCTTTGTGCGCGCGCCGCTCCCCGGCTTCGGCGACCGCGGCCACCACTGGCTGTTCCTCGCGCGCCGCATCCGGTGTTGCAGCTTCGCTTTGCCTGGCGTGGCGTTCGCGTGGCTTGCGTTCGCCCCTGTCCTTGCGGTCACCGTCCTTGCGGCCGGGGGGGGGGGGGGGGGGGGGGGCCCCGCCGGGGGGGGGGGGCCCCCCCCGCCCCCCCCCCCCCGGGGGGGGGTGGCAAAGAGGGCAGGACAGAGGGGGGCGCTTCGCGCAAACCTGTCTCATGTTCTGCATTGCCCCACGCGGCCGTCACGGTAGCCATTGCCGCTGTCGGCAATTCCGTCGAAAGTTCGACATAGTCCCCTAGTGCCAGTCCACCTTCGCTGCGCTCCAGCATCTCCAGCAATTCGCGCGGCGTTTGCGGAATCCCTTCAACGGCGTAGCCCTGCTCGCTCAGGTCGTGCAGCATCGCCAGCACGCTGGACGGCACGTCGAGGCCGACGGCGTAGCCGGTGCGGCCGGGCGCGCTTGGATAGTCGGGGATCAGGATGGCCAGCTTGCGCTCCGCGCGCGGCGTCCGCTGCAGGCGGATGAAGGCTTGGACACGGTTCGCCACCTGCGCGACGCGGTCCGGCTCCGGCCGGTTGGAGAACGCGCGGAAAGCCAATGCGGGATCGACCTCGCTTTCGCCCTTGAAGGAAATGGCGCCGGCAAGGATGCGGCCGTCGAGTTCGGGCAGGACGACATGCATGGCGAGGTCGGCGGGCGCCAGGCCGCGCTGATTGTTTTGCCAGATGTCACGGCGTGTTGTCGCGACGATGACCTGGAATACCGGCACGCCGGCGCGGTCGAACAGGGTTTCGACGCCGGGCTCAGCACCGGAGGCGAAGGCCGTCGCGGTGATGACGGCGGCAGGGTTTAGCGCGGCAAGCGCAGTCTCGACAAAGGCCAGCGATGCCGGGTCCTTGAGGCTGGACACGAAAATGGGGACAGGGATGATGCCGCGCTGCCCGAGCGCTTCGAACAATGCGTCGATCGGCGCGACATCGGCGGCGAGCAGCATCGAACGGTAGAAGAGAATGGGGACGACGTCCCCCCGTCCCGGCTCATAATAGCCCGCCTTCGGCACGACAACCGGCTCCACGACCGCCGTGTCCTGTCCTGCCAGCCGCGCCAGCTGATTCACCAGCGCCGTCATATTCTCCGGGCCGCCCTCGCGAAAATAATCGAGCAGGCCGTTGAGCTCTTCGCGCGGCAGCGTCGAGCATTCGATCAGCCGGAGATCCTCGTCGCGGCATTCGCCGGGCAGCAGCGCCAGTTTTATGCCGCGTGCGCGGGCGGTCGAGGCGAGTTGGTCGCAGCCGTAGCGCCACCAGTCGTAGCCGCCGAGGATGCGAACCAAAATAACCCTGGCGTGCCGGGCGACGCTGTCGATCCAGAGATCGACGGACATCGGATGGCGCAGGTCGCGTAGAGCCGCCAGCCGCATCGACGGCAGGCGATGCGCGTCCGCCTTCCACGCCGCTGCCAGCCCGGCCAGATCGCTGTCGGTGAAAGACAGCGCCACGACATCGGCAGGCGTCTGCCTGAGATCAACAGGCTCGGCGAGATCGTCGAGCGAGGCGGATGTTGTGGTGAGGATGTGCATCGCGGCTCGTGCCTGAGGTCAGCCGGCGAGGATACGCTCGATTGCCGGCCGGTTCAGCCCCTTCAGGCCGATGATGACGAGGCGCGAGCGGCGATCGTCTTCAGCGGTCCAGGCGCGGTCGTAGTAGTGATTGACGCGCGGACCGACCGCCTGCAGCAACAGCCGCATCGGCTTGCCGCCGACTTCGACGAAACCCTTGACGCGCAGCACGTTTTCTTCCTCGGCCGCCGTGGCGACGCGCAACGCCAGCTCATCGGGATGGGCGATCGACGGAATGTCGATGACGAACGAGTCAAAATCGTCATGCTCGTGGTCGAGTTCGTCGTCGTGGTGAGTCTTGCGGTTCTCGATATCGTCCTCGACGGCAAGGCCGAGGCCGAGCAGCACAGACGGATCGACCTTACCCTGCGAGGTCGGCACGATCTTGACGGCGCGCGCGGTGTGCTCGCCGATGATGGCATTGGCACGGGCCGAGCCGGCGGCGTCCATCAGGTCGGTCTTCGACAATATAATCAGGTCGGCACAAGCGAGCTGGTCCTCGAACACCTCCTCGACCGGATCGTCATGGTCGAGCGTCTCGTCCCGCGCGCGCTGTGCCTGCAGGGCGTCCATGTCGTTGGCGACGCGGCCATCAGCCAGCGCCGGTCCGTCGACCACGGCAATGACGCTGTCGACCGTCACCCGGCTCTTGACCGTCGGCCACTGGAAGGCCTGGACCAGCGGCTTGGGCAGAGCCAGCCCGGAGGTTTCGATCAGGATATAGTCGACCTTCGGCGATAGCGACAGGATCCGGTCGAGCGCTGGGACGAAATCATCGGCGACGGTGC
The DNA here is from genome assembly GCF_055811515.1 of Mesorhizobium sp. WSM4841. NCBI lineage: Bacteria > Pseudomonadati > Pseudomonadota > Alphaproteobacteria > Hyphomicrobiales > Phyllobacteriaceae > Mesorhizobium > Mesorhizobium sp. WSM4841. The sequence continues at coordinate 39,673 of NZ_JBVVQC010000033.1, read as the reverse complement.
AGCAGATGCAGCCATTGGCCAGCTCGACGATGTTTTCCTCAGGACAGGTGTCGATGCCGCATCCCTTGAGGATCTCGCCGTCGATGCCGATGTCGCCGAACTCGTTGACGATGATGGCCAGCCGCTTGCCCCCGGCGTTTTCGAGCAGATGGCGGATCAGCGTCGTCTTGCCGGCGCCGAGAAAGCCGGTGACGACGGTGCAGGGCACGCGGGAGAGCGAGGCGGTCATATCTGATCCTTCAAAAGGTCGAGGGGAGGTATGCGGGCGACGAGGCCGCGCTTCAGGCAATCGGGGCGGCCGCGCCATGGAATGAGGCCGTCAGTCGAGGTGGCGAAGAGTTTTGCGCCAGCGACGAGATCGGCGCCGCTGGTCGCGGTCAGGTCGCCAAAGACATAGCTCCAGCAGCCGTCGCGCAGGATCGCGGCGCTCAGCCGGCGCTTGCAATTGCCGAGGCATTCGACGGTGCGGATATGGATATTTTCGCCTGATACAGCGCGGCGCGTGTCTTCGGCAAGCAGCTCGCCGGCGCGGGGATCGGCGTCGGAGCCGGTCTCGTCGCGACAGGAGGCGCAGACGATGACGGTGATGCCGGCCAGGGAGTCGTCCCCGCCGGACAATACGCCCGCTGTCTCAGCCGGAAAACTGCTGTCGCGTTCCAAATCAGGCTCCTTGCCCGGAAAACCCGCCAGGCGATCGGATTCTATTGTCCTAGACGGCAGGTCTCCTGGCTCGCGGGTCATCGCCTTGGTGCCGCCTTCCCGGGATTTTCCCAGTGGTTATCGGCCTTGGCTCGTCGCTTACAGTTGCGGGGACAGCCGCGGATTTGAAATCGAGATTTCGCACCGCATTCCCTCTTGGCTCCTCCCTTTGCCGAGAGGAGACCGTCTGAACCGGATTTAGGCTTGTGGAGGCAGTCGTGTCAACGCATGGTTCCGACACGGCGAGGAAACGCTTCAGCGCCGACATCGGCAATTACGAAACCGCGACATCCGCCAGCGCGTGGCCCAAATCCCCCGCAGGCGTCACTTCGATGCGCTCCAGGCCGAGCCAGCCTTGCATCAGCTTCAGTTCCTCGAACAGCTTGGCAGCGGTTTGCGGCGGGGCGCCGGCCTCGGCATAGGCGGCATGGACGCGCAGCACGCTGGCGGGGCGGTCGGCCTTGAGGTCGATGCGCGCCACAATCCTTTCGCCGAGCAGGAACGGCAGCACATAATAGCCGTATTGGCGCTTTTCGGCAGGGGTGTAGATCTCGATGCGATAGCGGAAGTCGAACAGTCTTTCCGTGCGCGCTCGCTCGAAGACGACGGGATCGAACGGGGCGAGCAACGCGCGCGCCTCGATCTTGCGCGGAAAACGGGCGTCCTTTTGAAGATAGGCAGGCTTGTCCCAGCCTTCGACGCGAACCGGCAAAAGATCACCGGCGTCGACCAGTTCTTCGATGCGACCCTTGATGTCGGCGGGAGAGAGGCGGAAATAGTCGCGCAGGTCGCCCGCTGTCGCGACGCCGTGGGCGCGGGCGGAGATGCGCAGCAATTCGCGGTGCGCATCCTCCGGGGAGGGCACCGGCAAAGCAAGTACTGCCGGCGGTAGCACGCGCTCCGGCAGATCGTAAAGCCGCTCGAAGCCACGACGCGACGCCGTGGTGATACGGCCGGCCCAGAACAGCCATTCGAAAGCGTGCTTGGCGTCGCTCCAGCCCCACCAGCCGCCGTTTCCCTTCTGGCCTTCGAGGGCGGATGCGGCGACCGGTCCTCGTTCGACGACCTCGCGATAAATGTCTTCAATGTAGGCGGCGCGTTCGCGGCCCCACTTGGCCAGTCCGTTATACATTTCCTCGCCACGTTCGGCCCGCTCCATGCGCCAGCGCATCAGCGGATAGGTTTCGACCGGCAGAAAGGAGGCCTCATGCGCCCAATATTCGAAGACCGTGCGCTTGCGCGTCACGGCGGCGTTGTCGAGCAGGGCAAGCGGGTAGGGGCCAAGCCGCGAATAAAGCGGCATATAGTGGGCACGCACCACCGCGCTGACGGAATCGATCTGCAGCAGGCCGGTCCGGCCAAGCACACGGGCCAGATGGCGGCGATTGGGCGTGCTGTTAGGGCGAGGATCGGCAAACCCCTGTGCGGCAAGCGCGACGCGCCGGGCCATGGCGAGCGAGATTTTTTCCTTCATGCAGACGGCACTCTGTTGGCGTTCTACCAAAGATGGGAGCGATGATTCCGCGTCATGCTAGCAGGGTTTTGGCGGCATCTATGTCAGGAGAGAAAACTGGAGTAAAAAGTGAAGGAAATCAAACAGGAGCGGATCGGACCAGTTTATCCGGATATGCCGTCGAGCACCGTGTTTTGAACAAGGTTTGACTTGCTTCGCCGAAAGCCCTGCGCTAACCCTCGCCGCGTTGCAGCATAGAGCCCCCTAAAACGGTTCAGTGGTTAAACTGTCACGCTTCCGCAAGTGGGTCCGGTGCTGTAATCAGAGTGGATTGGCCGCCAACGGAAAGCTGCAGCATGAACGCATTGTTGAGTTCGTACCTGCCCATCGTCCTGTTCATCGGCGTGGCGCTGGTCGTCGGCCTGGCGCTGCTTGCCGCACCCTTCCTGGTGGCCTACCGCAACCCAGATCCGGAAAAGCTTTCCGCCTATGAATGCGGCTTCAACTCGTTCGATGACGCCCGCATGAAGTTCGACATCCGTTTCTACCTGGTGTCGATCCTGTTCATCATCTTCGATCTGGAGGTGGCCTTCCTGTTTCCGTGGGCAGTGTCTTTCAGCCAGATCGGCATGCTCGGTTTCTGGTCGATGATGGTGTTTTTGGCGGTGCTGACGATCGGCTTTGCCTATGAATGGAAGAAAGGAGCGCTGGAATGGGATTGAGCGACAATTCCGGCACGCTCGTCGCGCCGAAGCCAAAAGGCATTCTCGACCCCAGCACCGGAAAGCCGGTGGGGGCGAATGATCCCTTCTTCCTCGAGATCAACGACGAGCTTGCCGACAAGGGCTTTCTCGTCACCTCGACCGAGGCGCTGATCACCTGGGCTCGCAGCGGCTCGCTGATGTTTATGACCTTCGGTCTTGCCTGCTGCGCGGTCGAGATGATCCATACCTCGATGCCGCGCTATGACTCGGAGAGGTTCGGTGTCGCGCCGCGCGCGTCGCCGCGCCAGTCGGACATCATGATCGTCGCCGGCACGCTGACCAACAAGATGGCGCCGGCGCTGCGCAAGGTTTATGACCAGATGCCGGAGCCGCGCTACGTCATCTCGATGGGCTCCTGCGCCAATGGCGGCGGCTATTACCACTATTCCTATTCGGTGGTGCGCGGCTGTGACCGCGTCGTGCCGGTCGACATCTACGTGCCCGGCTGTCCGCCGAGCGCGGAAGCGCTGCTCTACGGCATCCTTCTGCTGCAAAAGAAGATCCGCCGCACCGGCACGATCGAGCGGTGAGCGGGATGATGAGCCTGAATGAACTCTCGACCTATCTCGGCGAGAAGCTGAGCGGCCGGATCGGCGATGCAGTGTTTGCCTATGGCGAACTCACCATCTCGGTCGAGCCGCAGGATCTGATCGAGGTGGTGAGCTTCCTGCGCGACGATCCAAAATGCCAGTTCATCTCGATCATCGACGTCTGCGGCGCCGATTATCCATCGCGGGCCAAGCGATTCGACGTTGTCTATCACCTGCTGTCGCCGAAGCAGAATGTTCGCATCCGGCTCAAGGTGCAGGCGGACGAAGAGACTGTGGTGCCATCGATCACCAGTGTGTTTCCGGGCGCCGACTGGTTCGAACGCGAAACCTACGATCTCTATGGCGTGCTGTTTTCGGGTCATCCCGATCTCAGGCGGATTCTGACCGATTACGGCTTCGAGGGTCATCCGCTGCGCAAGGATTTCCCGCTGACCGGTTTCGTCGAGGTGCGCTACGACGACGAGGCCAAGCGGGTCATCTACGAGCCGGTCGAGCTCAAGCAGGAATTCCGCAATTTCGATTTTCTCAGCCCTTGGGAGGGGACGGATTACGTCCTTCCGGGGGATGAGAAGGCGAAACAGTGAGTAGGGAAGTAGTGAGTAGTCAGTAGGAAGGAATGGAAAAAAGGATCGAATCTTATCGCGACCTAATGGTGTGGCAATCGGCGATGGTGCTTGCAGAAGATTGTTATCGCCTCACCAAAATTTTTCCGAAAGAGGAGATCTATGGAATGACCTCCCAGATGCGCCGCTCGGCGGTATCTATCGCCGCCAATATCGCCGAAGGGTACGGTCGTGAGAATAGAGGTTCATTCGTTCAGTTTCTGCGCATGGCGCAGGGTTCGTTGAAGGAACTGGAAACGCACATACTGCTGGCATGCCGGGTCGGCTTGCTGGAAAGAAACAATGAGATTGAACTGCTGCTCCGATGCGAAGAGATAGGTAAAATGATGCGATCTCTCATCAGAACGGTGCAGGCAAAGCAGGCGGAATAAGTAGGCATTGAGCTTGATGATCACTACTCACTACTCACTACTGACTCTTCGCCAGAGGCGCCAGAATGGCTGAAACCTCCGTCCGTAATTTTAACATCAACTTTGGACCTCAACACCCTGCAGCGCATGGTGTTTTGAGGCTGGTTCTTGAGTTGGACGGCGAAGTCGTCGATCGCGTCGATCCGCATATCGGACTGTTGCATCGCGGCACTGAAAAGCTGATCGAAGCCAAAACCTATCTGCAGGCCGTGCCCTATCTCGACCGGCTCGACTATTGCGCGCCGATGAACCAGGAGCATGCCTTTGCGCTGGCCGCAGAGCGGCTGCTCGGTATCGAGGTGCCGAAGCGCGGCCAGCTGATCCGCGTGCTCTATTGCGAGATCGGCCGCATCATGTCGCACATCCTCAATGTGACGACGCAGGCGATGGATGTCGGCGCGCTGACGCCGCCGCTGTGGGGCTTCGTCGAGCGCGAAAAACTCATGGTATTCTATGAGCGGGCCAGTGGCTCGCGCATGCATGCAGCCTATTTTCGGCCCGGCGGCGTCCACCAGGACCTGCCGCAGCAGCTGGTCGAGGATATCGGCAACTGGATCGATCCGTTCCTGAAATCGCTCGACGACCTCGACGCACTGCTGACCGGCAACCGCATCTTCAAGCAGCGCAATGTCGATATCGGCATCGTCTCGCTGGCCGACGCCTGGGCCTGGGGCTTTTCGGGCGTCATGGTGCGCGGCTCCGGCGTCGCCTGGGATCTGCGCAAGTCGCAGCCTTACGAATGCTATGCCGAGATGGATTTCGACATTCCAATCGGCAAGAACGGCGACTGCTTCGACCGTTACCTCGTGCGCATGGAAGAGATGCGCCAGTCGGCGAAAATCATGCGCCAGTGCGTCGACCTGCTGCTCGGCAAGGAAGGCACGGGGCCGGTGTCAAACCTCGACGGCAAGGTGGTGCCGCCAAAGCGCGCGGCGATGAAGCGCTCGATGGAAGCGCTGATCCATCACTTCAAGCTCTACACTGAGGGCTACCGCGTGCCGGCCGGCGAGGTCTATGCGGCGGTTGAAGCGCCGAAGGGCGAGTTCGGCGTCTACCTGGTCTCGGACGGCACCAACAAACCCTATCGCTGCAAGCTGCGGGCGCCGGGCTTCGCGCATCTGCAGGCCATGGACTTTTTGTGCCGCGGCCACATGCTGGCCGACGTCACCGCCGTTCTCGGCTCCCTCGACATCGTGTTCGGGGAGGTCGATCGGTGATTCGCCTTCTGAGCCCAATGTTAATCTTCACTGCTGTCGCATGGCACCCTGCATATGCATTCGAGTGCGGGGCGTCTATCGATGCTTCCGATCTCGTGAAGCAGCACTTCAAGCGGAGCTACGTCACGCTTGGCATGCAAGAAAGTGCGACAGCTGAATCTGCCGATGTCGATGCTTTCTATTTCAAGAGAGATACGTGCGAGTGTAGCGTCGCAGCGCCGGATGGCGCGAGTTTCTCTAAGGCGGAAGTATCAGCAGCCGCTTCCGGCAAAGCAGGGCTCGTGCGGCTAGTCGCTCGATTGACTGGCAAGTCCGGCGTTTGCCCGCCTGTCATGACAAATTCGCCGACTTTCCACTGTTTCGACGGTACGGCGAAACTTTGTAAGGAGGCTGCAGCAAGATGACGAACCTATACGTGTTTGGTGAGGTCGATCGCTAGATGTCAGTCCGCCGTCTCGCAGAAGCCAGCCTCCAGCCAGCCGCCTTCGCCTTCAACCGGGCGAATGCGGCAGCGGCGAAGCAATGGATCAAGAAATATCCGAAGGGCCGCGAGCAGTCGGCGATCATCCCCTTGCTGATGCTGGCGCAGGAGCAGGAAGGCTGGGTGACCAAGGCGGCGATCGAGACGATCTCCGACATGCTCGGCATGCCCTATATCCGTGGACTCGAAGTCGCGACCTTCTACACGCAGTACCAGCTCAATCCGGTCGGCACCCGCGCGCATATCCAGGTCTGCGGCACCACGCCCTGCATGCTGCGCGGCTCGGAAGCGCTGATGGATGTATGCCGCTCGAAGATCCATCACGACCAGTTCCACACCAACGACAAGGGCACGCTGTCGTGGGAGGAGGTCGAATGCCTTGGCGCCTGCGTCAACGCGCCGATGGTGATGATTTTCAAGGACACGTTCGAGGATTTGACCCCGGAGCGGCTTGCCGAGATCATCGATCTCTATGACGCCGGCAAGGGCGCCTCGGTGAAGCCGGGGCCGCAGAACGGCCGCATCACCTCCGAGCCGATCACCGGCCTGACGACACTGAAGAGCGAAAAGGCGATCCTGAAGACGACCCGCGACAGGGAAGCCAAGGCAGCCGCCAAGGCCGCCAGGGAGGCAGCACCAGCGGCAATTGTCGCGACGCCAGCCGCTCCGGCCGTACAGGCACCGGCTGCCCCCGTTGCGCCGTCGAAAGCCAGCAAGCCGAAGACCGATGCGCCCGAAACCAGCCCGGCGCTGGAGACGCCTTCTCCGGCAAAGGTCGCACCAGAGACGGAAAAGGCGGCGAGCGTCAGAGCACCGCGGCATTCGGCCGCCAATGCCAACAAGGCCGCGCCGGAAGTCGAAAAGGTTTTGAAACAGCGCAGCGGTCCGATAGTCAAGGCTGAGCCAGCGGCTGCTTTCAAGGCGCCGGAAGCCAAGGGCACGCAGCTCGGCGCTGCCGGTAAGACGGCCGCCGCGAAGACGACCAATGCCAAGCCTTCGCTCGAGGACAAGAACCGTCCGGCCGGCATCGCAAGGCCGGCACTGGTCGACGATCTCAAGCTGATCTCGGGGGTCGGCCCGAGAACCGAAGGCGTCCTGCATTCGCTTGGCATTTTCACTTATGCGCAAGTCGCGTCCTGGAAGAAGGCCGAGCGCGAGTGGGTCGATGGCTACCTCAGCTTCCACGGCCGCATCGAGCGCGATGACTGGGTCAAGCAGGCCAAGGCGCTGGCCAAGGGCGGGGTCGCCGAATATATCCGCGTCTTTGGCAAGAAACCGGTCTGAGGGACGAACAATGCTTCAGGACAGAGACCGCATCTTCAACAACATCTACGGCCGCTTCGACAAGTCGTTGGCCGGTGCGATGGCGCGCGGTGCCTGGGACAACACGCCCGGCATCATCGCCAAGGGGCGCGACTGGATCGTCAACGAGATGAAAGCCTCAGGCTTGCGCGGCCGCGGCGGCGCCGGCTTTCCGACCGGGCTGAAATGGTCGTTCATGCCCAAGCAGAGCGACGGCCGGCCGAGCTATCTCGTCGTCAACGCCGACGAATCCGAGCCCGGCACCTGCAAAGACCGCGACATATTGCGCCACGATCCGCATACGCTGGTCGAGGGCTGCCTGATTGCCGGCTTCGCCATGGGCGCGATCGCCGCCTACATCTATGTGCGCGGCGAGTTCATCCGCGAGCGCGAGGCGCTGCAGCGCGCCATCGACGAGGCCTATGAGGCCAAGCTGATCGGCAAGAACAACACGTCCGGCTACGATTTCGACATCTACGTGCACCATGGCGCCGGCGCCTATATCTGCGGCGAGGAAACGGCGCTGCTCGAAAGCCTCGAAGGCAAGAAGGGCCAGCCGCGGCTGAAGCCGCCATTTCCGGCCAATGTCGGCCTGTATGGCTGCCCGACGACGGTCAACAATGTCGAGTCGATCGCCGTGGCGCCGACCATTTTGCGCCGCGGCGCTGCCTGGTTCTCGTCCATCGGCCGGCCCAACAATGTCGGCACCAAGCTGTTCTGCATCTCCGGCCACGTCAACAATCCGTGCACCGTCGAAGAAGCGATGTCGATCCCCTTCCGCGAGCTGATCGAGACGCATTGCGGCGGCATTCGCGGCGGCTGGGACAATCTGCTGGCGGTCATTCCGGGCGGCGCCTCGGTGCCGCTGGTGCCGGCGGAGCAGATCATCGACGCGCCGATGGATTTCGATGCGCTGCGCGACCTGAAATCGGGCCTCGGCACGGCGGCTGTCATCGTCATGGACAAATCGACCGACATCGTGAAGGCGATTGCCCGGCTTTCCTACTTCTACAAGCACGAGAGCTGCGGCCAGTGCACGCCGTGCCGCGAAGGCACCGGCTGGATGTGGCGGGTGATGGAGCGGCTGGTGCGCGGCGAGGCGCAGAAGCGTGAGATCGACATGCTGCTCGACGTCACCAAACAGGTCGAAGGCCACACGATCTGCGCGCTGGGCGATGCGGCGGCGTGGCCGATCCAGGGCCTGATGCGGCATTTCCGTGGCGAGGTCGAGCGACGTATCGACGAGTTTTCGCGCAATGCGCACCGCGCAGAGCCGGTGATGGTGGCGGCGGAATAGAGACGAATTCGAAATACGGGCGAATGCCCGATTGGAATGCGGGCGCATGCCCGATTTGATGGAATAGGCCGGGGTATACGGAAGAAACGACCAGGAGAGACCACCTATGTCGCTGAATTCGAGACTCAATCATTTGATGCCAGATTTGGACCCGTTCGAAAAAATGAACCAGGACCTGACCAGGATGATGCCGAAGGAGATGGCCAGCGCCGTCAATCTCCTGGCGCACCCTGTCGCGGGTGCGGCAGCGATGTCGGCGCTCGGCATCGGGCTTGCCAATCATGCCTTCGGGGTATGGATGGGCGTGCTCTCGGGCGCCGCCGAGGCCTCGCAGCGCATGTTCCAGCCGGTGGTCGACGATTTCGATGCCAGGGTCGAACGCTTTTCGGCGGCAGGGACAAGCTCCTCGACCAAGGCGCGGGCGGCGACGAAAACCCTGATCGCCGAGGCGCAGTCCTTCGCCAAGAACGTGAATGACATAGCGGCGAACAGCATGGATGGTGCACGAAACGTAACGGATGTGGATGCGGCCGCCGCTCCGGCCCGGTTGATGCCCGAGGATTTCAAGCGGCCCAAGGCTATGGATCGTCCGGAAAATCCGGCCGACCTCAAGGCGATATCGGGCATCGGCCCGAAGCTGGAAGAGGTGCTGAACGGCTTGGGCATCTGGACATACGGCCAGATCGCGGCATGGACGCCGGAAGAGATCGCCTGGGTCGACGATTATCTGTCGTTCAAGGGCCGCGTCGGCCGCGACGACTGGCTTGGCCAGGCGGCGGTGCTGGCCGCGGCCAAACATTGAATTCAATGCCGGGCGCGGTTTCGGTTGCGCCCGGAAAGAAAGATTGCGGAATGTCCGCAGGGGTTTGAGACGACATGGCAAAGCTCAAGGTCGACGGGAAAGAGATTACTGTACCCGACCACTACACGCTGCTGCAGGCAGCCGAGGACGCCGGCGCGGAAGTGCCGCGCTTCTGCTTCCATGAGCGGCTGTCGATCGCCGGCAATTGCCGCATGTGCCTGATCGAGGTGAAAGGCGGGCCACCCAAGCCGCAGGCGTCCTGTGCCATGGGCGTGCGCGATCTGCGCCCGGGACCGAATGGCGAAACGCCGGAAATCTTCACCAACACGCCGATGGTCAAGAAGGCCAGGGAAGGTGTGATGGAATTCCTGCTGATCAACCATCCGCTGGATTGCCCGATCTGCGACCAGGGCGGCGAGTGCGACCTGCAGGACCAGGCGATGGCGTTCGGCGTCGATTCCTCGCGCTATCACGAGAACAAGCGGGCGGTCGAAGACAAATATATCGGGCCGCTGGTCAAGACGATCATGAACCGCTGCATCCATTGCACGCGCTGCGTCCGCTTCACCACCGAAATCGCCGGCATTTCAGAGCTCGGCCTGATCGGCCGCGGCGAGGACGCCGAGATCACCACCTATCTCGAAAGCGCGATGACCTCGGAACTGCAGGGTAACGTCATCGACCTTTGCCCGGTCGGTGCGCTGACCTCCAAACCATACGCCTTCCAGGCGCGGCCGTGGGAACTGACCAAGACCGAATCCATCGACGTGATGGACGCCGTCGGCTCGGCGATCCGCGTCGATTCCAGAGGCCGCGAGGTAATGCGCATCCTGCCGCGTACCAACGAGGCGGTGAACGAGGAGTGGATTTCCGACAAGACCCGCTTCATCTGGGACGGCTTGCGCACCCAGCGCCTCGACCGGCCATACGTACGCAAGAACGGCAAGCTGGCCCCGGCAAGCTGGGCCGAGGCTTTCTCCGCGATCAAGGAAGCGGTGTCGAGTACCGCACCCGACAAGATCGGCGCCATATCAGGCGATCTTACCGCCGTCGAGGAGATCTATGCGCTGAAGCTGCTGATGGCGTCGCTCGGCTCGAAGAACACCGACTGCCGCCAGGATGGTGCCGCGCTCGATCCGTCGCTCGGCCGGGCAAGCTATATCTTCAACCCCACCATCGAGGGCATCGAGCAGGCGGACGCGGTGCTGATCATCGGCGCCAATCCGCGCTTCGAGGCGTCCTTGCTCAACGCCCGCATCCGCAAGCGCTGGCGGGTCGGCAACCTGCCGGTCGGCGTCATCGGCGATGTCGGCGATACGCGCTACGACTATGAACAACTCGGCGCCGGAACGGAATCGCTGAAGGATCTGGCCGACGGCAATGGCAAATTCTTCCAGGTGCTGAAGAAGGCGACGCATCCGCTTGTTATCGTCGGTCAGGGCGCGCTGTCGCGCTCCGACGGCGCGGCCGTGCTCGGCCAGGCGGCGAAGCTTAGCCTGGCCGTCAATGCCGCGAGAGCCGACTGGAACGGCTTTGCCGTGCTGCACACTGCGGCGGGGCGTGTCGGCGGTCTTGATGTCGGCTTCGTGCCGGGCGAGGGCGGCAAGAACGTCGCCGGCATGCTGGGCGACATGGACGTGCTGTTCCTGCTCGGCGCCGACGAGATCGCCATGGCCAAGACCGGCGGCGCCTTCGTCGTCTATATCGGCACGCATGGCGACCACGGCGCGCACCGCGCCGACGTCATCCTGCCGGGCGCCGCCTATACCGAAAAGTCGGGCACCTACGTCAACACCGAGGGCCGCGTGCAGCAGACCAACCGTGCCGGCTTCGCGCCGGGCGATGCGCGCGAGGACTGGGCGATCCTGCGGGCGCTGTCGGATGTGCTGGGCAAGAAGCTGTCGTTCGATTCACTGCCGCAGCTTCGCGCAAAACTCTATGGCGAATACCCGCATCTCGCCCGCATCGACCAGGTCGCGGCCGGCAACGCTGACGATATCGCCAGGGTGGCGAAGCTCGGCGGGCGGCTGAACAAGGGCAACTTCACCTCGCCGGTCAAGGATTTCTACCTGACCAACCCGATCGCGCGGGCTTCCGCTGTGATGGCGGAATGCTCGGCGCTGGCGAAAAACGGCTTCAGGCAGGCGGCGGAATAAGCATGGACACCTTCTTCTCCTTCTACGTGCTGCCGGCGCTGGCCATCCTGCTGAAGTCGGTCGTGCTGATCGTCGTGCTGTTGATCTTCGTCGCCTACATCCTGTACGCGGACCGCAAGATCTGGGCGGCGGTGCAGTTGCGCCGCGGTCCGAACGTCGTCGGCCCATGGGGCACGCTGCAGGCTTTCGCCGACCTTCTGAAGTTTGTGTTCAAGGAACCAGTGATCCCATCCGGCGCCAACAAGGGCGTTTTTCTCCTGGCGCCGCTGGTGTCGGCGGTTCTGGCGATCTCGGCCTGGGCGGTGATCCCGGTCGATGAGGGCTGGGCGATCGCCAACGTCAATGTCGGCATCCTCTATGTCTTCGCCATCTCCTCGCTCGAGGTCTATGGCGTGATCATGGGCGGCTGGGCGTCCAACTCGAAATACCCGTTCCTCGGCGCGCTGCGCTCGGCGGCGCAGATGGTATCCTACGAAGTCTCGATCGGTTTCGTCATCGTCACCGTGCTGCTTTGCGTCGGCTCGCTCAACCTGTCCGATATCGTGCTGTCGCAGCAGGACGGGCTGGGCACACGGATCGGCCTGCCCAACACCTTCCTCGACTGGCATTGGCTGTCGCTGTTCCCGATGTTCGTCATCTTCTTCATCTCGGCGCTGGCCGAGACGAACCGCCCGCCTTTTGACCTTGTGGAAGCCGAATCGGAACTCGTCGCCGGCCATATGGTCGAATATTCGTCGACGCCGTTCCTGCTGTTCTTCCTCGGCGAATATGTCGCCATCGTGCTGATGTGCGCGCTGGCCACCATCCTGTTCCTCGGCGGCTGGCTGCCGCCCTTCGACTTCGCTCCCTTCACCTGGGTGCCGGGCCTGATCTGGTTCGTCCTCAAGGTCTGCCTGGTGTTCTTCATGATCTCGATGGTGAAGGCCTTCGTGCCGCGCTACCGCTACGACCAGCTGATGCGGCTCGGCTGGAAGGTCTTCCTGCCGATCTCGCTGGCGATGGTGGTGATTGTCGCCGCGTTCCTCAAGATCACAGGGTTTGCGTGATGTCTGCTCTAGCCCAAGCCGCAAAGTCGCTGCTCCTGCAGGATTTCGTCAGCGCCTTCTTCCTGTCGATGCGCCAGTTCTTCGCGCCGAAGGAGACGATCAACTATCCGCACGAGAAGGGGCCGACCAGCCCGCGCTTTCGCGGCGAGCATGCACTGCGCCGCTATCCGAACGGCGAGGAACGCTGCATCGCCTGCAAACTGTGCGAGGCGATCTGCCCGGCGCAGGCGATCACAATCGAGGCCGGCCCGCGCCGCAACGACGGCACCCGCCGCACGGTGCGCTACGATATCGATATGGTGAAGTGCATCTATTGCGGCTTCTGCCAGGAGGCCTGCCCGGTCGACGCCATCGTCGAGGGGCCGAATTTCGAATTCGCGACCGAGACGCGCGAGGAACTGTATTACGACAAGGACAAGCTGCTGGCCAATGGCGACCGCTGGGAGCGCGAACTGGCGCGCAACATCTCGCTGGATGCGCCGTACCGCTGACATTTGACGCATGGACGAGGCGAAGGGCCTCGTTCAGAGGATGATCCCGAAAAGTTGCAGACTTTTCGGACAAGATCATCCTCCGGAATTGAAAGTGTCGCATGTTTCTTTTCGATCGGGTCTTTGAACCCGATCGAAACATGCGATAGGAACACGCAACTTGCCGACCGGAGGCGGTGGCAAAAATCGAACAGGACGAACGTCCTGTTCGGACAGGAACCCCGGGGGAACCCATGCTGAACGGACTAGAGGCGGCCTTTTTCTACCTCTTCGCCTTTGTCGCGGTGGCGTCGGCGTTCATGGTCATTTCGGCGCGCAATCCCGTGCATTCGGTGCTGTTCCTGATCCTGACCTTCTTCAATGCCGCGGGCCTGTTCATGCTGACCGGCGCTGAGTTCCTGGCGATGATCCTGCTCGTCGTCTATGTCGGCGCGGTTATGGTGCTGTTCCTGTTCGTCGTCATGATGCTGGACGTCGATTTCGCCGAAATGAAGGAAGGCGCCTTGCAATACGCGCCGATCGGCGCGCTGGTCGGGCTGATCCTGGCGGCTGAGCTGATCGTCGTGCTCGGCGGCTATACGTTCGCGCCGCAACTGGCCGCGACGGTTTCGAAACCCATTCCGGACCTTGCCGCGCGCTCGAACACGGCAGCGCTCGGCGACATCCTCTATACGGACTACCTCTACTATTTCCAGATCGCAGGCCTTGTGCTGCTGGTCGCCATGATCGGAGCCATCGTGCTGACGCTGCGCCACAAGCCGGGCGTCAAGCGGCAGTCGATATCAGCCCAGGTCGGCCGCACGCCGGCAACGGGAATGGAAATCCGCAAGGTCAAGACGGGCGAAGGAATCTGACAATGTTCGACCGTTTGAAGAAAAAATACTGGGGGGAGGAGATTTACTCCAAGTCAGTTGCTTCCGCCAAAAAGGCGTCGGTATTTGTCTGGAATCGCGATGGGAAATTGACGCTTAACATCAGGAGCCAGGACTTTTCCTACGTGCAGGCACCAGGTCGGAATGATGCAACAGTCACCTTCGAGGCTTCTGCAATAAACAGTCTGTTGGACGCCATCGTATCTGCGCGTTCAATCATTCAACAAACGCCGGGAAAGGTTTGATTTGGCCATGGTCGTCGGCATCGCACATTTTCTGACCGTATCGGCGATCCTATTCACGCTCGGCGTGTTCGGCATTTTTCTCAACCGCCGGAACATCATCGTCATCCTGATGTCTATCGAGCTGATCCTGCTCGCGGTCAACATCAATTTCGTCGCCTTCTCGGCAGCACTCGGCGATCTCGTCGGACAGGTGTTCGCGCTGTTCGTGCTGACGGTCGCGGCGGCTGAAGCGGCGATCGGCCTCGCCATTCTCGTCGTCTTCTTCCGCAACCGCGGTTCGATCGCGGTCGAAGACGTGAACATGATGAAGGGTTGACGGAAACCACCATGTATCAGGCCATCGTCTTCCTTCCTCTGCTCGGCTTCCTGATCGTCGGCCTGTTCGGCACGTCGCTCGGCGCCAAGGCGTCCGAATACATCACCTCCGGCTTGCTGGTGATATCAGCCGTGCTGTCGTGGGTCGCCCTCTTCGCCGTCGGTTTCGGCGAGGGCGAGGTGTTCACTGTGCCGGTGCTGCGCTGGATCCAGTCGGGCGGGTTAGAGGCCGCATGGGCGCTCAGGATCGACACGCTGACCGCGGTGATGCTGGTTGTCGTCAACACGGTCTCGGCGCTGGTCCATATTTACTCGATCGGCTATATGCATCACGACCCGAACCGGCCGCGCTTCTTCGCCTATCTGTCGCTGTTCACCTTCGCCATGCTGATGCTGGTGACGGCCGACAACCTCGTGCAGATGTACTTCGGCTGGGAAGGCGTCGGCCTCGCCTCCTATCTCTTGATCGGCTTCTGGTACAAGAAGCCATCGGCCAATGCCGCCGCGATCAAGGCCTTCGTGGTCAACCGCGTCGGCGATTTCGGCTTCGCGCTCGGCATCTTCGGTGTGTTCGTGCTGTTCGGCTCGGTCAATCTCGGCACCATCTTTGCCAATGCGGCGACGTTCGTTCCGGCCGAAGGTGCCCCAGAGGGCGCTGCCGTATTGACCTTCCTCGGCTATGCGCTCGACAAGCAGGCTGCGATGACCGTTGTCTGCCTGCTTTTGTTCATGGGCGCCATGGGCAAGTCGGCCCAGGTGCCGCTGCACACCTGGCTGCCGGACGCCATGGAAGGCCCGACGCCGGTCTCGGCGCTCATCCATGCCGCCACCATGGTGACGGCCGGCGTGTTCATGCTGGCGCGGCTGTCGCCGCTGTTCGAACTGTCGCATTCAGCGCTGATCGTGGTCACCTTCATCGGCGCCTTCACCGCCTTCTTCGCGGCGACCGTCGGCCTCGTCCAGAACGACATCAAGCGCGTCATCGCCTATTCGACCTGCTCGCAGCTCGGCTACATGTTCGTGGCGCTCGGCGTCGGCGCCTATGGGGCGGCGATCTTCCATCTGTTTACGCATGCCTTCTTCAAGGCGCTGCTGTTCCTCGGCTCGGGCTCGGTGATCCACGCCGTCTCCGACGAACAGGACATGCGCAAGATGGGGGGCCTTCGGACGCTCATTCCGAAGACCTACTGGATGATGGTGATCGGCACGCTGGCGCTGACCGGTGTCGGCATTCCGGTGACGGTCATCGGCACCGCCGGCTTCTTCTCCAAGGATGCGATCATCGAAAGCGCCTTTGCCGCGCATAATCCGGTTGCCGGCCTTGCCTTCGTGCTGCTGGTCGTCGCCGCCTGCTTCACCAGCTTCTATTCCTGGCGGCTGATCTTCATGACCTTCCACGGCCAGCCGCGGGCGAGCCACGAGGTGATGCACCATGTCCATGAATCGCCGCCGGTCATGCTGGTGCCGCTGTTCATCCTGGCGGCGGGCTCGCTGTTCGCCGGCCTGATCTTCCATGGCGCCTTCATCGGCGAGGGCTATGCCGAGTTCTGGAAGGCGTCGCTGTTCACGCTGCCGGAAAACCATATTCTGCACGACATCCACGAAGTGCCGTTATGGGTGAAGCTGGCGCCGTTCATCGCCATGCTGATCGGCTTTGCGATTGCCTGGCAATTCTACATCCGCGCGCCGGAAATGCCGAAGAATTTGGCGGCGCAGCATCGCGGGCTCTACGCCTTCCTGCTCAACAAGTGGTATTTCGACGAACTCTACGACCTCCTGTTCGTGCGGCCGGCAAAACGCCTCGGCCACTTCCTGTGGAAGACCGGTGACGGCACCGTCATCGACGGACTTGGTCCGGACGGCGTTTCGGCGCGCGTCGTCGACGTCACCAACCGGGTCGTCAAGCTGCAGACCGGCTACCTCTATCACTATGCCTTCGCCATGCTGATCGGCGTTGCCGCACTCGTCACCTGGATGATGCTCTGATGAAGATCCTCTCGCTGGTCACCTTCCTGCCGCTGGTTGGTGTGCTGCTCATCCTGTTCGTGCGTGACGACAGCGAAAATGCCCGCCGCAACATCCGCGCCATCGCGTTGTGGACGACGAGCATCACCTTCATCATCTCGCTGTTCATCTGGACCGGCTTCGACAATTCGGAGCCTGGCTTCCAGTTCGTCGAGAAGTTTGCCTGGCTGGATTCCGGCATCTCCTACCATATGGGCGTCGACGGCATCTCCATGCTGTTCGTCATCCTGACCACCTTCCTGATGCCGCTCTGCATCCTGGCTTCGTGGGAATCGATCGAGCAACGCGTCAAGGCCTACATGATCGCCTTCCTGCTGCTGGAGACGCTGATGATCGGCGTGTTCTGCGCGCTCGACATCGTTTTGTTCTATGTCTTCTTCGAAGCCGGCCTGATCCCGATGTTCATCATCATCGGCGTGTGGGGCGGCAAGCGGCGCGTCTATGCCTCGTTCAAGTTCTTCCTCTACACGCTGGCCGGCTCGGTGCTGATGCTGCTCGCCATCATGGCGATGTTCTTCCAGTCCGGCACCACCGACATTCCGACGCTTCTGACGCACAACTTCCCGGCCACCATGCAGACCTGGCTATGGCTCGCCTTCTTTGCCTCCTTTGCCGTGAAGATGCCGATGTGGCCTGTGCACACTTGGCTGCCGGACGCGCATGTCGAGGCGCCGACGGCCGGGTCGGTGATCCTGGCCGCCATCCTGCTCAAGATGGGCGGATACGGCTTCCTGCGCTTTTCGCTGCCGATGTTTCCGATCGCCTCGGAGATGTTCGCGCCGCTGGTCTTCGCGCTGTCCGTGGTCGCCATCATCTACACCTCGCTGGTGGCGCTGATGCAGGAGGACATGAAAAAGCTGATCGCCTATTCGTCGGTCGCCCATATGGGCTTCGTCACCATGGGCATCTTCGCGATGAACCAGGAAGGCGTCCAGGGGGCGATCTTCCAGATGCTGTCGCACGGCCTCGTCTCCGGCGCGCTATTCCTCTGCGTCGGCGTCATCTACGACCGCTTGCACACGCGCGACATCGACGCCTATGGCGGGCTGGTCAACAACATGCCGAAATACGCCACCGTGTTCATGATCTTCACCATGGCCAATGTCGGCCTGCCCGGCACCAGCGGCTTCGTCGGCGAGTTCCTGACCATGCTCGGCGTGTTCCGGGTCAACACCTGGGTGGCGTTCTTCGCCGCCACCGGCGTCATCCTGTCGGCCGCCTATGCGCTCTGGCTCTATCGCCGGGTGATCTTCGGCGCGCTGACCAAGGACAGCCTGAAAGGCCTGCTCGACCTGTCGGCGCGCGAGAAGGTGATCATCTACCCGCTGGCCGCGCTGGTCATCTTCTTCGGCGTCTACCCGGCGCCGGTCTTCGACGCGACGGCCGAATCGGTCAAGGCGCTCGTCACCAATGTCACCGCATCCATCGACACCGCGCAGACCGCGGCGGCTAACTGACTGAGAGGTTTTGCGAACCATGACGCCGGACCTTCTCTCCAGCCTGTCGCTGTCGACACCAGAGCTGATCCTCGCCGTCGGCGCCTTGGCGCTGCTGATGCTCGGCGCCTATTCGCGCGCCAACACCACCACCACGGTGAGCGGCCTTGCCGTCGCCTTCCTGGTGGTTGCCGGCGTCTGGACGATCGTTTCCACCGGGCAGGGCAACGCTTACGGCGAAGCCTTCGTCCAGGATCCCTTCGCCCGTTTCATGAAGGTGCTGGCGCTGATCGGGTCGGCGGTGACGCTGGTTATGTCGATGCGCTTCGCCAAGGCGGAGCATTTCGACAAGTTCGAATATCCGGTGCTGATCCTGCTGTGCACGCTCGGCATGATGCTGATGATCTCGGCCAACGGCATGATCGGGCTTTATCTCGGCCTCGAATTGCAGTCGCTGGCGATCTACGTGCTGGCGGCGATCAACCGGGACAATCTGCGTTCGACCGAGGCGGGTTTGAAATACTTTGTCCTCGGCGCGCTGTCGTCGGGCATGCTGCTTTACGGCATCAGTCTCGTCTACGGCTACACCGGCAACACCGGGTTCCAGGAAATCGCCACGGCGCTGGGCGGCGGCGAGCGACAGCTTGGCCTCGTCTTCGGCCTGGTCTTCGTGCTGGCCGGTCTCGCCTTCAAGATATCGGCGGTGCCGTTCCACATGTGGACGCCCGACGTCTATGAAGGCGCGCCGACGCCGGTGACGGCCTTTCTCGCCGCGGCGCCGAAGATGGCGGCGATGGCGCTGATCGTGCGCGTCACCATGGGCGCGTTCAAGCCGATCGCCGCCGACTGGCAGCAGATCATCGTCTTCATCTCGATCGCGTCGATGGTGCTCGGCGCCTTCGCGGCCATCGGTCAGACCAATATCAAGCGGCTGATGGCCTATTCCTCCATCGGCCATATGGGCTACGCGCTGGTCGGCCTCGCCGCCAACAGCCAGGCCGGCGTGCGCGGCGTCGCTATCTACATGCTGATCTATCTGGTGATGACGCTCGGCACCTTCGCCTTCATCCTCGCCATGCGGCGCAAGGAAGGCAATGTCGAGCAGATCAGCGATCTCGCCGGCCTGTCGTCGACCAATCCGATCATGGCGACGATCCTCACCATCCTGATGTTCTCGCTGGCCGGCATCCCGCCGCTGGCCGGCTTCTGGGGGAAGTGGTACGTGTTCCTCGCCGCCATCAACGCCAACCTCTACGCGCTGGCGATCATCGGCGTGCTGGCCTCGGTGGTGGGCGCCTATTATTATCTGCGCATCATCAAGATCATGTGGTTCGATGAACCGGTCGGCGGCTTCGTGCCGATGGCGACCGAGCTTCGCGTCGTGCTCGGCGTCTGCGGCGCCTTCGTGCTGTTCTATGTGCTGATCGGCGGGCCGATCGGCACCTATGCCGAAGCCGCCGCCAAGACATTTTTCTGACGGGATGGCATTTCGGCTGGCTCCAACAGCGGCCTCGGAAGGATTCCGGCTCGAGGCACATGACACGGTCGGCTCCACCAATGCGCTGGCGCTGGACCATGCGCGGGCGGGGGATCCGGGCAAGCTCTGGGTCGTTTCAAAAAAACAGGAAAGCGGGCGTGGCCGGCGAGGCCGGGTCTGGGCGACGCCCGAGGGCAATCTGGCGGCGACACTGCTGGTGGTCACCAATGCCGAACTTCGTTTGGCCGCGACGCTCGGCTTCGTCGCCGGCCTGGCGCTGGCCGATGCGCTCGACGCCGTCGTGCCGAAAGGCCGGATCGCAATCGGCCTCGACGGCGGCAGCGATGGAAGAAACCGTTTCGAGCTGAAATGGCCAAACGATGTGCTCGCCTCCGGCGCCAAGCTTGCCGGCATCCTTCTGGAATCGGCGATACTCGAAGGCGATCGCTTCGCGGTGGCTGTGGGCATCGGTGTCAATGTTGTGGCTTATCCCAAAGATTTGCCTTATCCGGCGACATCGCTCAGCGCGCTGGGCGCTGCTTGCGATGCCGAGACGTTGTTTCTGGCGCTGTCGGATGCCTGGAGCGAGAATGCGCGGCTGTGGAATGATGGGCGCGGGCTTTCCGCCGTCAGGCGGCGCTGGCTGGCGCGCGCGGCAGGGCTTGGCGGGCAGGTTGCTGTCAGAATTGACGGTAATGTGGTGCGCGGCACGTTCGAGACCATTGACGAGGACTGCCGTTTCGTGATCCGCGACGATGAGGGTTCGGTTCTGACGATCGCCGCCGGCGACGTGCATTTCGGTGCGGTCGCGTCGGCCCAGGTTTGACGGGCCCAGATTAGACGGACCGGTTTTGACGGGCCCCGTTTGGAAGGGCTTGGCTTGACCGGCCAGGAAAGGAAAGATCATGGCGACAGCGGAAAACGCCGAACTCGTCTTCGTGCCGCTCGGCGGCGTCGGCGAGATCGGCATGAACTTCGCCCTCTATGGCTACGGCCCGGCCAATGCGCGCGAATGGATCGTCGTCGATGTCGGTGTCACCTTTCCCGATGCCAGCCTGCCCGGCGTCGACCTGGTGCTGCCAGACACGCGCTTCATCGAGGAGAACATCGCCAATCTGCGCGGCATCGTCATCACGCACGCGCATGAGGACCATTACGGCGCGCTGCTCGACACATGGCCGAAGCTCAAGGCGCCGGTCTGGATGACGCCGTTCGGCGCTGGATTGCTGGAAGCCAAGCGGCAGGGCGTGCAAGGTGCACCGAAAATCCCGGTGACGATCTACCGCGCCGGCGAAAAATTCAGCATCGGCCCGTTCGAGATCGAGGCCATCCCGGTCGCGCATTCGATCCCCGAACCGATGTCGCTGGCGATCACCTCGCCGGCCGGCACCGTCATCCATACCGGCGACTGGAAGATCGATCCGGCGCCGACGATCGGGCCGATGACCGACGAGGCCCGCTTCCGCGCCTATGGCGACAACGGCGTGCTGGCGCTGATCTGCGATTCCACAAATGCGCTGCGGGAAGGGGAGTCGCCATCGGAAGTGGCGGTGGGCGAGGGCCTCAAGGGCGTCATCCAGAGCGCCAAGGGCCGGGTCGCGGTCACCACTTTTTCCTCCAATGTCGGGCGTATCGTCTCCATTGCCAAGGCGGCACGCGATGCCGGCCGCCAGTGCCTGGTGCTCGGCCGCTCGCTGAAGCGCGTCATCGATGTTGCCGGCGAGCTCGGCTATATGGACGGGCTGCCCGAATTCATCGCCGAGGAGGACTTTGGCTTCATCCCGCGCGAAAACCTCGTCATCATCTGCACCGGCAGCCAGGGCGAGCCGCTTGCGGCCTTGGCAAAACTGTCGCGCGACGAGATGAAATCGGTGTCGCTGACGGCAGGGGACACGGTGGTGTTTTCCTCGCGCACCATCCCCGGCAACGAGAAGGGGATTCTCGAGATCAAGAACCGGCTGATCGATCTCGGCATCAAGATCATCGAGGACGACGATGCGCTGGTGCATGTCTCCGGACATCCGCGTCGCAGCGAATTGCGCAAGATGTATCAATGGGTGCGCCCGCAGATCGGCGTGCCGGTGCATGGCGAGGCGGCGCATCTGGTGGCGCAGGGGTCGCTGATGTCGGTGTCCGGCATCGGCCAGGTGGCGCAGGTCCGCGACGGCGACATGCTGCGGCTCTATCCCGGTACGGCGACGATCATCGACCAGGTGCCGTTCGGCCGCATCTACAAGGACGGCAGGCTGATCGGCACCGACCAGGCGATGGGCATTCGCGACCGGCGCAAGCTGTCCTTTGCCGGCCATGTCGCGGTCAATGTCGTGCTCGACGACAGGTATGAGCTCGCCGGCGATCCCGATCTGGTCGCCATCGGCGTCGCCGAGGCCGATGCCCGCGGCGAGAGCCTGGAAGACCTGATGATCGATGCGGCAATCGGCGCCGTGGACTCCATCCCCCGTCAGCGCCGAAGAGATCTCGACCTCGTGCAGGAGGCAGTGCGCCGCGCCGTCCGCGGCGCCGCCAATGAAGCCTGGGGCAAGAAGCCGCTGGTGACGGTGTTCGTCACAAGGTAAGGGAATAGGGGAGTAGGGCAGTACGGCAGTAGGGGGAGAAAGGAGTTTTTCCCTACTCCCATACTGCCCTATTGCCTTACTGCCCTGAGGAAAACCTATGCTCGGACGCCTGAACCATGTCGCGCTTGCCGTGCCGGATCTGGCCGCGGCGACAGCGGCCTATCGCGATACGCTCGGCGCTCGGGTGAGCGCGCCGCAGGCGCTGCCGGAGCATGGCGTGACGGTGGTGTTCGTCGATGTCGGCAACACCAAGATCGAATTGCTGGAGCCGCTCGGCGAGGATTCGCCGATCGCGGCATTCCTTGAGAAGAACCCCTCGGGCGGCATGCATCATGTCTGCTACGAGGTCGACGACATTCTTGCCGCGCGTGATCACCTCAAGGCCAGCGGCGCCCGCGTCCTTGGCGACGCCGACCCGAAGATCGGCGCGCATGGCAAGCCGGTGCTGTTCCTGCATCCCAAGGATTTCTTCGGCACGCTGGTCGAACTGGAGCAAGCATGAGCTGGGTTTCGTTTCTCGCCCTGTTCTTCATCACATGGTGGGTAGTGCTGTTCGCCATCCTGCCGTTCAGTCTGAGGACGCAGGACGAGGATGAGGACGTGACGCTGGGCACGGTACCCAGCGCGCCGCGCGGACCCCATATGCTGCGCGCCGTGCTGCGGACGACGATTGTCACGATGGTTCTTCTTGGCATCTTCTATGGCATTACGAGGGGGCTCGGCCTCGGCATCGACGACATCCTGCACATCGTGCCGGATTTCAGCCAGAGCCCCGAAAATTAGACCGCCGGGCACGGCTGGCCACATCCTGCATGTGAGCACCAATCCGGGCTGGAAGCCGATGCAGGTTCCGAACCCGCTGTGCTGGCGCTAGGTAAAGTGGTTTAGCAAGTTGTCGTGCTAACCAAGTGATTGCACAAAAAAAATGCAAGGCACGAGGCCTTGCAATTTAAACGCGTCCGATCTGTTTCCGGTGTCCGGCGGCAGCGAGTAACCGCGCCTAGATCGCATCCTCCCAAGACTTTGACCGCGTAGGAGGGCAGATTTCTTTCCGCCCTCTCGGTTATCGGGGCACATTAGACCAAGGCGGGTGAAAATGTCACGCAGAATTTTGCCCGGAAATAAGCAATCTCGTGCTGCAGTGCACAATAGTATGGCAGGCGTTGCTTGCGAAACGACCAGCAAGGCGGATGCGGCACTGCGGACCCTTTGCGGCGTCCCGAGGGGCGGGTTTCCATTCCGTCATGAAATGGCTATGAAGCCGGGGCAAGCAAGCCTGCGCTGCGCCGATTCCGGTGCGGCAATCCTCTCTCTCACGGACCAGTCCATGCGTTTGTCGCGCTATTTCCTGCCTATCCTCAAAGAAAATCCGCGCGAGGCCGAAATCGTCTCGCACCGGCTGATGCTGCGCGCCGGCATGATCCGCCAGCAGGGGCAAGGCAGTTTTTCCTGGCTGCCGCTCGGAAAAAGGGTGCTGGACAAGGTCTGCCGCATCGTTCGCGAGGAGCAGGACCGGGCCGGCGCGCTCGAGATCCTGATGCCGACCATCCAGTCCGCCGAGCTGTGGCGCGAAAGCGGCCGCTATGACGACTACGGCAAGGAGATGCTGCGCATCAAGGACCGGCAAGACCGGGACATGCTCTATGGACCGACCAACGAGGAGATGGTCACCGAGATTTTCCGCGCCTATGTGAAGTCCTATAAGGATCTGCCGCTCAATCTCTATCACATCCAGTGGAAATTCCGCGACGAGGTGCGGCCGCGCTTCGGCGTCATGCGTTCGCGCGAGTTCCTGATGAAGGACGCCTATTCCTTCGATCTCGATTTCGAAGGCGCCAAGGCGGCCTATAACAGGATGTTCGTGTCCTATCTCAGGACGTTCACGCGCATGGGGCTGCAGGCAATCCCGATGCGTGCCGACACCGGGCCGATCGGCGGCGACCTCAGCCACGAATTCATCATCCTGGCCGACACCGGCGAGAGCCAGGTCTATTGCCATCGCGACTATCTCGCGCTTGATGTGCCGGGGGCGGACACGGACTTCTCCAACGATGCCGCGATCGGCGATATCGTCAAGACATGGACGACGCCCTATGCCGCGACCGATGAGATGCACGACGAGGCGGCGTGGGAGAAGGTTGCGACAAGCGACCGGGTCTCGGCGCGCGGCATCGAGGTCGGCCACATCTTCCATTTCGGCGACAAATATTCGAAGCCGATGGGTGCCAAGGTGACCGGGCCCGACGGCAAGGATCATTTTGCCTCCGGGGGGTCCTACGGCATCGGTCCGACGCGGCTGGTCGCGGCGATCATCGAGGCCAGCCATGACGACAATGGCATCATCTGGCCGGAGGCGGTGGCGCCTTTCGACATCGGCCTGATCAACATGAAGGCCGGCGACGCCGACTGCGACCGCGTCTGCGACGAACTCCATGCGGCGTTTGTCGCCGTCGGCAAGGACGTGCTCTACGACGACACCGACCAGCGGCCGGGCGGCAAGTTCGCCACCGCCGACCTGATCGGCCTGCCGTGGCAGGTGATCGTCGGGCCACGCGGCGTGGCGGCCGGCGAGGTCGAGATCAAGAATCGCAGGACCGGCGAGCGTGAGACGCTGCCGATCGTGGACATGAAGAAACGCTTCGGTTTTGCCGGATGAGCGAAGCCGCAGCGAAACCCCCGGCCGCCGGAGCTTTTTCCGTTTTCGAACGCATGGTCGCATGGCGCTATCTGCGCTCGCGCCGCAAGGAGACGGTGATCTCCGTCATCGCATCGATCTCCTTCCTCGGCATCATGCTGGGCGTCGCCACGCTGATCGTCGTGATGGCTGTCATGAACGGGTTTCGCGCCGAGCTCCTGACGCGCATCCTCGGCGTCAACGGCCATCTGATCGTGCAGCCGCTCGACTTGCCGCTGGAGGACTATGCGCAGGTTGCCGGCCGCATCAACGGCGTGCCCGGCGTCCAATACGCCATTCCGCTGATCGACGGGCAGGTCCTGGCGCAAGGCAATATCGGCGGCGGATCAGGGGCGCTGGTGCGCGGCATACGCGGCGAAGATCTGGGCAAGATTTCAATCGTCGCCAGCAATATCAAGCAGGGCTCGATCGCCGGGTTCGACACAGGCGAGGGCGTCGCCATCGGCAGCCGCATGGCCGACAATCTCGGTCTTGTGCTCGGCGACACCATCACGCTTATCGCGCCCGACGGCGATGTGACGCCGCTCGGCACGACACCGCGCATGAAAGGCTATCCGGTCACGGCGATCTTCGAGGTCGGCATGTCAGAATATGACAGCTCCATCGTCTACATGCCGTTTTCGGAAGCGCAGCTCTATTTCAACATGGATGGCCGGGCTCAGGCGATCGAGATTTATGTCGACAATCCCGACAATGTCGATGCGCTGAAGCCGAAGGTCGAGGAGGCGTCGCAGCGGCCGATCACCATGGTCGACTGGCGAGAACGCAACAGGACTTTCTTCGATGCGCTGCAAGTGGAGCGCAATGTCATGTTCATGATCCTGACGCTGATCGTGCTGGTGGCGGCGCTCAACATCATCTCGGGCCTGATCATGCTGGTGAAGGACAAGGGCCACGACATCGCCATCCTGCGCACCATGGGCGCCACGCGCGGCGCGATCCTGCGTATCTTCCTGATGACGGGCGCGGCGATCGGCGTGGTGGGCACCATCGCCGGGGTGCTGCTGGGCGTTGTAATCTGCCTGAACGTCGAGCGAATCCGCCAGTTCTTCTCCTGGCTGGCCGGCGAGAGGCTGTTCAATCCCGAGCTCTATTTCCTGAGCCAGCTGCCTGCCCGCATGGACGCCAGCGAGACGATCTCGGTGATCCTGATGGCTCTGGTGCTGTCGTTCCTGGCGACGCTGTTTCCGGCATGGCGCGCGGCCAGGCTCGATCCGGTCGAAGCGCTGAGGTACGAATGATGGCCGAGGCCATTATCGAGCTGAAGAGCGTCGAGCGGCACTATGTCCAGGGGCCGCGCAAGCTGACCATCCTCAACGGTGCCGATTTTTCGCTGAAGCGCGGCGAGATCGTGGCGCTGGTGGCGCCTTCGGGTACCGGCAAATCGACGCTGTTGCACACCGCCGGACTGCTGGAGCGGCCCGACGCCGGCGACGTGATTCTGGCAGGCCGCGCCTGCGGGCGGCTTTCCGACGACGAGCGCACGGCGATCCGCCGCAACGATGTCGGCTTCGTCTATCAGTTCCATCACCTGCTGCCGGAGTTCACGGCGCTGGAAAACATCATGATGCCGCAGCTGATAAAAGGGCTGACGCGCAAGGAGGCTGCCGAGCGTTCGGCGCAACTGCTCGACTACATGCAGATCGGCAAGCGGGCGCAGCACCGGCCGTCCGAACTGTCCGGCGGCGAGCAGCAGCGCGTCGCCATCGCCCGCGCCGTCGCCAATGCGCCGCTGGTGCTGCTTGCCGACGAGCCGACCGGCAACCTCGACCCGGTCACCGCCTCCTATGTGTTCGAGGCATTGGGAGCGCTGGTCCGGCAATCGGGGCTGGCGGCGCTGATCGCCACCCACAATCACGAGCTTGCCTCGCGCATGGACCGTCGAGTCACGCTGGCCGACGGCAAGGTTGTTCCGCTTTAGGGTGTATCGATATTCAGGTGATGCCGGCCTGCGAACGTCGGTTTCCTGCGCTTCCGGTGCTCACGTACTTAAGTACGCTCCGCTCCGGTTCTCGGAAGCCACCATTCTGGTCGCTTCGCGCCCGTCTTCGACTCCGGCGCGGCCTGACCTGACTCTCGACACACCTAACGGGCTGATCACCAGCGGCCGCGTTTTCCCGCACGCAGCCAGCGCGGAAACGGCGGAGATCCGCCTCTCAACCTTTCCTTAACCCTGCCGAACTGAGCGCCCGAATTTCGCGACACGCTCTGATTGCGGTCGTTGACATTCGAACAAAATCAGAACAAAATACGAACATACTGAAAACAGGAGAGAGTTATGACCGGTCTTGTTCAGGATGTCGTGTCACTGGTGTGCATGAGCACGTTTCTCATTTCCATGGCGATCTGGATCGGAGCGATGTGACGCAGCGCGCCCCGTTCTTCACGGGGTGAGGGCGGCGTCGGAGCTCGGTGGTTCAGCGCCGCTTTGTCAGCCGATCTTGCGGGCCAACTCGACAAGCAAAGGTGCCGCGGGTCCGAAGACATCCTCGAAGGCGGATTTTAGCGCGAGGTCGAGATCGGCCATCGTTATGGGAAGACCGAGATCGACGAGACTGGTGATGCCGTGATCCTGTACGCCGCACGGCACGATGCCGCTGAAGTGGGCGAGATCCGGCTCGACATTGATGGCGATACCGTGAAAGCTCACCCAGCGCCTCAGCCTGATGCCGATGGCGGCGATCTTGTCCTCGGCGAGCGATCCGTCGGCCAGGGGCGGGCGATCCGGCCGCACCACCCAGACGCCGACGCGATCCTCGCGCCGTTCGCCACGCACGTTGAAGGCGGCGAGCGTGCCGATGATCCATTGTTCAAGTGCGGCGACGAAGGCGCGGACGTCCTCGCGCCGCCGCTTCAGGTCGAGCATCACATAAGCGACCCGCTGGCCTGGCCCATGATAGGTGTATTCGCCGCCGCGCCCGGCCGCGAACACCGGGAAACGGTCCGGCTCGATCAGATCCTCGATGCGGGCGCTGGTGCCGGCGGTGTAGAGCGGCGGGTGCTCGACCAGCCAGACCATCTCGCCGGCGGCGCCGCTTCGGATCGCTTCGGCACGCGCCTCCATCACGGCAAGCGCATCCGGATAGGCGGTGAGGCCGGGTTCGATTCGCCATTCGACCGGCGCCGAACCGGGCAGGGGCAGGAACGACGTGGCGATCTGGCTGCGTTCTGTCATGGTGTATCTCGTGTCGCCCTTCATATGGCGGCAATCGGTTGAAACGTCCAGTTCCGAGCGCGTTCCAACCTTTGGAGGGTTATGCCGAATCCCGGGCAATTATTGCGCGACGCGCCCTTGTTTCGCCGGAAACGATTTGCTACACGCCGCGAGCCGGTTCGTTCCGGCTCCTACCACGTGCGGTCGTGGCGGAATTGGTAGACGCGCAGCGTTGAGGTCGCTGTGGGGCAACCCGTGGAAGTTCGAGTCTTCTCGACCGCACCATTACTTTTCCCGAAATCCTGCCTTACCGCCTTGTAATCGTTCACTAAAATCAAGTTCGATAAATCCGGACTTGCAAAATTCAACAGTTTTGTGCCACTAATCGCGCCACATACCAAGCCCCGACAGGCTTTTTTGTAGGTGCGTACATGGGTCGAAATCGAACCCGAACCGATCCCGACAGATACCTTACCAAGCGGCAAGGCAACTTCCACTACAAGCGCCGGGTGCCGGTCACGATCGCGCATCTCGACGAGCGCGCGCCGCATGTCCGCACCTCGCTGAAGACCGACGATCGCGGGCTCGCCAGGCGCAAGCGCGACCTGCTCGAGGCGGCTGACGACGCGCTGTGGGCGTCGCTGATCACCAAGGGTGTCACCGATCCAGCCCGGCGGCGCTACGAGGCCGCGGTCAAGCGCGTCGAGGCGCTCGACTTCACCTTTCATGGCGCCGGCTATTTTGAGCAGCCTGAAGCCTTTGACGACCTGGTCGACAGGCTGCGGCACGTGCTGGCGACCGGCCAGCAGGACCAGATCATGGAGCCGCTGCTCGGCGCCATCGAAGTGCCGAAGATGACAGTGTCGAAAGCCTTCGAACTCTATTGCGACGAGATCGTTGCGGACGAACTGGTGAACAAAAGCCAGGTGCAGAAGGACCAGTGGAAAAAGGTCAAGAAGCGGGCGATCAGCAACTTCATCAAGCTCGTCGAGGACAAGCCGATGGAAGAGATCACCATCGACGATGCCAAGAAAATCTATCGGCATTGGCTGGCACGCATCGCGCCGAAGGAAGGCAAGGCCACCGCCGGCGCATCGTCTGGAAACCGCGATCTCGGCAACATGCGGGTTCTCTATGAAGCATACTTCAAGCACATGGGTGACGCCCGCCGGATCAATCCGTTCGAAGGGCTCGGCTTCTCGCTTAAGAAAAAGCGATCGCGCCCGCCGATCCCGACCGACTGGATCCGCGACACCGTTATGAAGCCCGGCAACCTTGCCACGCTGAACGAAGAGGCGAGGGGCATCCTGTTGATTCTGATAGAAACCGGCGCGCGGCCGAGCGAGATCTGCAACCTCGAGCCGCACGCCATCAGGCTGTCGAACAAGGTGCCGCATCTGTCGATCGAGCCGCGCGAGGATCCGGACAACCCACGCGAGATCAAGACGGAATCGTCGCGCCGCCTTGTGCCGCTGGTCGGCGTTGCGCTTGAGGCCGCCCAGCGGCACAAGGCCGGCTTTCCGCTTTACCGCAATCGCGAAAATGATCTCTCGGCGACGCTGAATAAGTACTTGCGTAGCAACAGCTTGCTGCCGACCAAATCGCACACGGTCTACTCCTTCCGCCATTCGTTCGAGGACCGGATGAAGGAGGGCGGCCTCGACGACGAGTTGCGGCGCCTGTTGATGGGTCACACCGTCGACCGACCGAAATACGGGTCCGGCGGCTCGCTCGACTGGCGCCGGCGCGAGCTTATGAAGATAGTGCTGCCGTTCGATCCATCGATCGTGTGAGGCGCGCCTTGGCGGCGGCAAGGATTGCCGAGGCCTCAATGCGTTTTTCCCGTTCGCGCTCAAGGGCGCGCCAGATCGGCAGATAGAGCTCGGCCCGCTGCGGCCCGAGCTTGTCCATGCGCATGGCGACCAGATCGAGAAAGGTCTCGATCTCGTCCAGCGTCACCGGCTTGCGTTTGGTAGAGCGAGCGGTCATCGGGCATTCAACCTGGCAAAGTGATCAGGTGGCGGAGGCGGCGGAGCGCCTTCAGCCTTGGCGCGGGCTGCCCGTTCATGCCATCCGATCAAGTAGAGATCATCCTGCCGGGCATCGCGCCACCGTGTAGCTGTGAAGCTTGTCGGTATGCCTGGTTGCGGTCTCGCATGATAGCCTTGGTCATAGACCTCTTCGACCTGCAGAATCAGCTTCCCGAACCAGCCGTTGCGATACCTTGTCTCGCCAGTGATGCGATCCGAGCCCATGGGCGATGGCATCAGGCCACCTCGACCGGCTTGCCGTCGGCCATGCGGTAGAAGGTGTCGGCCTTGATACCGTCCCTGCCGACGATGCCGGCCCATGCGCTGAGAATTTCGCCATCGGTCGACCGCTCGACCAGGAACAGCGCGCAGCCGTCCTTGCCGCGCGCCTTGCCTTGGTAGCCCGATGCGGTGGCAGCGCCCTGCGTGCCCGATGCGGTGGCGGCGCCCTGCGTGCCCGATGCGGTGGCAGCGCCCTGCGTGCCCGATGCGGTGGCGGCGCCCTGGTATCCCGATGCGGTGGCAGCGCCCTGCCATCCAGATGCTGTGGCAGCGCCCTGCCATCCAGATGCTGTGGCAGCGCCCTGGTCGCCCGATGCGGTGGCAGCGCCTCGCCGCCCCGATGCGGTGGCAGCGCCCTGGTCGCCCGATGCGGTGGCAGCGCCCTGCCATCCAGATGCTGTGGCAGCGCCCTGCCATCCAGATGCTGTGGCAGCGCCCCCGTTCTTCGTTTCCTTGACGCCCTCGCCATTGCCGCTTGCAAACGGGCCGCTGATCCATTTGGCACGATCGAAGACATATTTGACCGCCGCCGCGACGAGCTCGGGCAAGTGGAACTCCGCCCTGATGGTGATTTCGGCGGCGGCGATTTTCGTGTCGCCACCTCTCTCGCGTGCGGTCTTGCCGCCCAACTCTACGACGGCATAGCGGCTGGTCGCCGGAGGATAATAGGCAAAGACATTCAGCGGATGCTCGCAGGCATGGAAGCCGCTGCCGCAGGCGACGACGTCGCCATCATGCTTGTAGCTCTTGCCAACCTCATACTGGAAACGCTTGCCGTCCGGCGTGCAGGCGAAGTCCTGGTTGAAGCCTTTGTAAGCGATGATCGTCGGCGCGGTCTCGACAATCGCTTCGGCAGTCTTCTTCGTGCGGGCCATCATTTCACCTCGTTATAGCGAGCGGCAAAGGCCACGCGCGATTTGACCTGGTCTGGATCGTTGGCGATGTTGAGAAGGACGTCAGCGTGGCAGGGCTTGCCGTCGAGCGCGCACCAGCATGCGAGGTTCTTGCCTGTCAGGGTGCCGATGTTGCGGAAGATGGCGAGGCGCGCCTTAGCCTGTTCCTGCGGCGACGGATCCGGGATCAGGCAGTCCCAGCAGCATGCCATCTGGCTGAAGAGCTGGACGACATAGGCGCGATCGTGCCTAGCGCTGACCTTGAACGGGTTACCGAAGATCGAAGGCCGCGCCACATTGACGGCGTCAAGGCCATTGAACGAACGGGAGTGCAGTTGAAGGTCGAAACCCTTGGCCCGCGAGAGACGGAGGCGAACTGGCTTGGTCATAGCAAGCTGCTCTGTTTTTGTGCGGCGACGGCCGTGGCACTGGCGAGATGCTCTCGCCACTTGAAGAAGCCGAGCGCGCCCTTGACCGGGATGAAATCAGCAAGCAGTTCGGGATTGCGCAGGACGAAGCCGTAGCGCCCGAAGAACCACGGACTGGCGCTGTCGGTTACGCAGCCGGCAATTTCCACCGTCCCGACGATGCCGCCACGGGGGAGGTCGTCGAACGCCGGCAGGGTCAGGCCGGGCGGGAAAGGATGCGAAAGGCTGATGTGGTGCACGGTAGCGAGGCAATCCTCGTACTCGTCACGCGTCATCCCCTTCGAGGCATGCAGACAGACCCGACCTCTGATCTTCGTCGGCCAGTCGCGGTTTTCGATGTCCTTGCCGCCATGGATGATGGCCCATGGCCATGGCTGGCGGACGGAGAGGGCAAGCTCTGGGAGCTCGATCACAGCAGCCTCCGCTGGGCTCTGGCAGGCCGCGCGCAATCCTGGCAGGTGTGCTGCCACTCTCCGGAGACCTTGGTGATGACAAAGCCTTCGCGGCGGGCGTCGGACACCATCACGTCGAATTCGTCGGACTGATAGGTCTTGGTCTGCGATGTGCCGCATTCGCAGACGATCTGCTGAAGGCCGTCGTGTTTCTCGATGGCCATCAAAAGTCGCCGATGCCGGTCGACGGCTCATATTCGTCGACGATGAATTTCGACCCGCAGCAGTAGGCTGCAAACACCATCCTCTGATAGGCGGGCAAGTAGCCCATTCGGACCGTGTTCTTGGCGTCCTTGCTGTCGATCGTGAGCGAGTAGATCTCGCCTGTCGGGGTCACGGAGAAGCGCATAGCACAGCTGTATTTGCGCTTGTCCGACTCCGGATCGAGCTCAATATGCATGTAGCCTTTCAAGCTCGAGCTCTCGCTCTCCTCGACAAGACAGGTGGCGTAGGTGCCGTAGCGGTCGTGCACGTCGATGGCGTCGATCATCGCCTGGACGACGTCGGTCAGCTTCAGCTCCTTCGGTGCCAGCGACAGGATCTCGTTCATCTCCTTGGCGAGACGTTCTGTCACCAGCGGCTGCAGGACCTCGTCCATCTTGGCGCGCAGCACGGCCATGACCATGTTGCCGTAGGCCGGGACATCAATGCGGTCGCCGATATCCAGCGCCGCGGCAACGGCCATTTGGATCTGCTTGCCAATGTCGCCATACGATTCCATCGACCGCTTCACGGCATCGGCGACGGATTCGCCGATCTTCTTCTCGACGAGGGCCCGAAGTGTGGTCTCGCTGGTCTGCTTGTGGACTTCCGCGACGATGAAGTCGGCTAGGTTTTCGGGTGTGGCGGGCTGGGGATTTGGGGCGAGCGCGTTCATGTGGTTTCTCTCTCAGTTGGACAAGGGGTTAGTGACTTCAGCTATTTTCGTTGCTGAAGTCGGCGTCATCGTCGTGATCGGGTGGAGCGAGGTAGCGGTAGGCCGACGCCGTCGGCCGGTTGATCCGCATCACATTGGCCTCGTCGGTCAGCGTGAATGAAAATATCGAGCTGCCGCCGTAGAAATGCGTCACCCAGCTTTCGACCGAGTAGGAGAACGGCTTGCCCTCGACGACGGGCTCGAGCACGAGCTTTGGCACATCGATGCGGAGCATCTTGGCGCCGAAGCGCTCGACCTCAGTTGCCTTGCCGGCATGGCTGCGGTGTCCGAAAACCTCGACCATCGCCCATTCGAAGGCGTCGGGCTCGACCGCTGGGGTTTCTGTTGCTGTGGCGTCCATCAGACTTCTCCATGCTTCGAGGATGATTTCCCTTCTGTCCGCGGCATGGCGTTGTGCTCGACAGCGTCGAGCAGCCGACCGGCGGCCTTCTTGCCGCCGCGCCACATGACAGCCATTTCAGGATCGGTGAGCCGCGAAGCGGGATAGCCTCCGTCCCATTCGCGCACGCGGCCATCCCGCAAAACCGTCGCTTGCTCGAACCGCCGTGGCTCGGCGAAGGTGCTCGGCGGTGCCCATGCACCCCACTGCTTGAAGAAGAACGGCACGCCGGCGGCTGCGCACTGGTCGCGGGTCGAACGCGCCCAGGCGGGGTGCATCGGCCGGGCGCTTGGCCCGCTCTCGCCGCCGACGATGATCCAGTGGATACCTGCAAGATCAATCTCGCCAAGATCACCTAACAGTGGTTCGGCGCTGACAAACCGGACTGCTGCCGGCGTCTCGCGCAATTCGGCGGTGCGTTCCAGCCATTCCGCACGCCGCTCGGCGGAGACGCCAAGCCAGACGTTGGGGAGAGGCCAGTCTCTCGTTGGGAAGGAGTTCGGTCCACGTGCGTTTCTCACATATTCCCGCATGCGCTTCGCGCGCTTGGTCAGCACCTGGAAGGTGTGCTGCGGGCTGAGCGCCATGACGGCGAAGACGCGGTCGATCCATTCGTCGGGCACGTCCTCGTGGAACAGGTCGCCCATCGAGTTGACGAAGATGCGCTTGGTGCTGCGCCAGGTCAGCGGCTGCCGCAGGATGTGCTCCGGCGCCATGGCCAGCTTGCCGGTCCATATGGCGTGGCCCTTCACCTTCTTCGTGGTGCCGGCATAGTGCGGCGCGCCGGTCTGGCCCTTGGCTTGGAGCGCCGCCGTCATCGCCTCGATGCGGGCGGCCATGCCCATGGCGTAGCAGTTGGTGCAGCCGGGCGAGAGGATGGAGCAGCCGACGACGGGATTCCACGTCGCATCGGTCCATTCGATGGCGGTTTTGTCAGCCATGTTCCGCTCCCAAGCCAAGGGCGGTGAGGGCGTCACGCTTGGCCAGAACCTGCTGAGACAGAACGGCGGCGATAGCAGCTGTGGCTTGGGCTAGACGCTTCTTCTGCGCCACATGCTGGTAAACTTCATCCGACGAGCTGAACTCCAGCGTCTCGCCGTCCGAATATTCGAGGCGGTATGTCGATTCGCCGTCGACCAGACGAATGAGCTCCATGCTGTAGCCAAGCTCTGCCGTCTCCAGCGCGGAGGCTACCGCCTCTACCATCGCCTCAACCGGCAGAGAGGCTTGCGGGGGATACAGGTCGCGGCGCTCCGTGGCGTACTTCTCGGGGTTGCGCTTTGCCAGAGCCTCCCATCCCGCACGGTCGCCAATCTCCGGGTCTTTCCAATCGGTGCGCGGCTCGCCTTTCTCAAGCGCCCGCCATTGCCAGGCCACCGGAGCGGGACGAATTTCATTAATGCCCTTTTCGCGACAGTCTTCGCAAAGATTGGGAGCTTGGAAGCCGTTCCCCTTGCAATAGTCGCAGCGCTGATCTTCAATAGCGTCGTCAACGTTCGACAGTTTCTTGAAGCGGGATGTGTCTTTCGGGAGCGCCTCGGCTTCCGCCTTGGCGGCGGCCTCGACCATGGCTTCCCAGATATATCGCAAGCGTTGTTTGCTTATCCCTGCGAACGCGTTCAACATCGCCTCAGTCGGCTCGCGCGGCACCAGCACCATATCCGGCCCCTCGGTTAGATAGCTGATGGCCGCCGCATGCTGTTCGGGCGTCCAGTTGTCATCTTCTGCGGCCCTCACGACGCGACCTCCGCCTTGGCTATGGCAGCGCGAGCAAGATCGAATTCATCGGTATCCCTGTCGGCAACCCTCACGACGGCTTTCAGCGCCGCCAGCAGTTCGGACGCAGCGGCGTCAGCCTCGCCAAACCGGTGAACCAGTCCGTTATGATCGCGGACTTCCTCTCCGCGCTTCACCGTCTCGGCGAGGTGTTGAAGCTCAAACTCGGCCGCCCGATAAGCCTCGGAAAGGTGCCCGACCATATTTGAGCGCACGGCGGCACGCTTCATTCCACCGAGCTTTCCAGCGGCGAGGAGTAGGGCGGCCACGGCTGAGGCTCTGCTACTTTCGACAGGCGAATGCGCGATCACCGATTCGATAATCGAGTTAAACTGCTCCTTGGACAGGCTGATCATGGCATATGCGCCGGCATCGCCGTCTTTCTCAGCAGATCGGATTGAAACTTCTATCGCGCCGGCCGCTTCGTTTATGGAAATGAAAGGCGGGTAGTGCCCGGCGCAGGCGGTGAAGGCTGCGATATTGCGGTCCATGGAGATGCTCCCTATTCAGGTTGTGGATGTTTCGTTGGTGGGGCTCACTTCATGTCCTCGTAATCGAGGAAGTACCCCTTGCCGCAGACATCGCAGCGGTAGCGCTCGCCCTCCATGCCGCCGCCGATTTCCTTCATGTTCAGGCAATCTTGATACGACGGATCAGCCAGTCCGCATGGGGAGGCCGCACCTACCGGCGACTGCCCGGTCACTGGTACGGCCTCCATCGCGTTACCCTGCGTCGCCCGGATTTTTGCACCGGCAGGGGGCTGCGAGTCGTTGCTTGCGGGGAGAGAGACTTGACCGGCGAGCGCGGCTTTTGCGTAGGCGAGACAGCACTCCCAGTCTGCGCTCTGGAAAAGGTTGTCTTCGCTGGTATCAGCCGCATGTTTGTCCCAATCGACAGGCCTGCCGCACATCACCTCGAAGATGCGTTGCGCCGCCTCCACCATATCCGGCACTGCCTGGGTGGCAGGGGCGGGCCGCTTCTGCGAACCATAGTTTTGCCCGGCAGGGGAGACGGCGAATACGAGCTTCTCGTCGCGTGGATTCGTCGCCATCATTGCCCCGCTATGTTCCTGGCGCCGGCAAAGCGCTCGATGGCGCTATGCAGGCTCTCCTCGCACAGACTGACAGCGGTGGCGGGCGCCAGCTCGTAGTGGCGATGCAGGATTTCCATCATGCCGAACTGGACGGATTCGAAGAGGACCATCAGCTCGGCGTAGGTTGCGCCTCTTTTGACGGCGGGGCCGATCACTTCGCGGACGAAGCGAGCGGAAAGGAGATTGTGAAGTTCGCTGGCCGCGCTCATCACTACGCCCATCCCGACAGGAACTTTTCGAGCGCGCCAACGACCTGATTGCGGTCGCCGTCCGGATCAGGCTCATCGGAAAGGATCTCGGCCGTCAGCTTGGCCGCGTCGCAAAGCTTCTCCAGCGGCTCGACATCGGGATGGAATTCCGAATTCAGCCATTCGCCCTCACGGGCATAGCGCAGCAACTCGGTCACCGCCTCGGCGGCCTGGTGTGCTGCGGCGAGTGCCAGTTCCTGCTTCGTTGTGCTCATGATAGATGGCCTTCCGCCTTTGCTCGCAGCATGCCGCCACGCGCCTCGATCTCCGTGTTTGCCGCCTCGATCTCCGCTCTTGCTGCCTCGTCAGCGGCCTGGATGAGCGCGAACGTGCGACCGATTCCGGCGACTTGAAATTCCATCTCGGATGCGGCTCTTTTCGCCTCGTTGCTACGGCCCCGCTTCAAGACAGCAAGGGCCTCAACCATCGAGTAGCGGGATCTTTCGAGCTCAGATTTGAGCCAGCCCGCCTGGGCCGAATGGTTCCGCAGCATCTCGATGAGCTCCGGGTCTGTCGTCATGGCAGCGCCTCCAGATCAGCCTTGGCGCATCGGACAATCGCGCTGATGTCGTGCGTGAGCGGGACCAGCCCTTCCAAAGCAAGCCTGGCATGGTCTTCGCCGCATGACGAAATGCCGCCTCGCGCATATCCCACGAGCATTTCGAACTCGCGTTCCTGACCGGGTGACAGGAAACATGGGCGCATTCCGTTGGTCGTCATGCCGGCACCCGTCTGTCAGGTATCGTGACGGGCCGATGCTCTAGGGCGTCGGCCTCTGGATACATCTTGCTGCGTGAGGCAAGGACCTTGCCGATGCCAATGGAGATCGGCAGCAAGGCGACAAGCCAGATGACCAGGACAGTCATCATGACGGCAGCCCCGCATAAACTAGGCCGGCGATGATCAGCGCGACGGCGACCAGCATGGCGGCGAGGAACCGACGAACGGCCGGCGATCGCGCCGGCAAGATGTCGATGCAGTCGCCGCACTGACAATCCGGCCAGCGCGCGCAGACCAGCTGCTGCCGGCCGTGCGGCGGCACGCTCACCCGCGAGAGTTTTGGCGGCGCCACCGGAACGAAGCGGCGTGGGATCTTGCTGAGCGCGTTCATGACGGCAGCGCCCAGCCGAGCACGGCGAAGGTGGAGACGAAGACAAGCGTCGAGGCGAAGGCGAGGCCGGCCGGCCCTTCACCGCCGATCGCCCGGAAGTTCATCATGCCGGAAAGAGCGGCGAGGATCTGCGACGGCTTCTGGCCGACGAGGATCTGGCGCGAAATCCATGTCTCAAGCCGGGGCTCTGTCGCCGCGGCTGCTATCAGCTGGTCGGCGGTGCTGCCGGCCTGGTCAAGCCAGACGATGGCCGACCGCAGTTGCGCATCCGAATAGGTTTCGCGCCAGTCCCGCGGCGCCTTGCCGTCGAGGCCTAGGCCTTCGCATTCGGATATCAGTTCCTGGCGCGGCGACAGCGGCTGGAACACGCCCGCGCCGCAGACAGCGCGCGCCCTGGCGAGGTCGCAGGCTTCGAGCGCATGGCGGTCAATTTCTTCGCGGGTGAAATCGGTGTGCTTGAACAGCACGTCCTTGGTGACGGCGGTGCCGTACATGCTGAGCTCGAGCACGCGATCGGCCATGCGCTCGACGATAGACCTGGCGAGGGCATGCGAGGTGGTAGAAAGGCAGCCGACGGGCTGCTGATGGGTGATCATGGACGCCTCCATCCGCTGGACTGCGGTGAGGCATATTCGCGAGAATCGCAAAAACAGTCAAGATCGAAAATCGCGATAATCGCAAAAGGTTATTTGCGTCGCGACTTTGCCGATCCCTTTGCCAGAATCTGAATGGCATTCGTGGTTGAAGCAACGAATTTTTCTTGATCCAGATAATCCAGACTGGCAAGCAGCGGTCGAAGAGCTTCCGCTAATCGAAGAGCGGGGTCTGGCTCGAACGTCCGTTCCAGCCTTTCGATGATCTCCCTGTTCAAGCTGTTACGGCCCCTGGCGGCCAGCAATTTCGCCTTGAGTTCCGGCGACAGTCTGAGATGGAAGCTTGGCGGATCGGGCAGAGACATGCGCACTTTATGGCCGAAGGAGGCTTGTGCGGAAATGGTTCCAGATCGCCAATAAAACTAATCGATTTGGTACTATCTATCCCCACTATTCACACCACAATATTACAGGTTGATATATTCCGTTAAGCATTCTCCAATGTCATCAATATCAGTGATCATACGGGCGGCTCTTCGAAGCGAAGTTGGCACAGCCGCAAAAGGAAATCGTTCCCTATTCTGGGGACCGCTCGGTGGGAATGCAAAAATGATTCAGTATTTGCCGCGTCACAAGATGCGAGGCGCGGAAGCGATCGAAAAACTGTTGGCGTCAAGCGCCTGGCCGCTGGACCCGGCAAGCCGTATCCAGCGGGATGCCGCGTCGATCGCTAGCGCGATGGCGTTGATTCATGGCGGGGAGTGGCGGGTGCAGATTGACCATCAGCTTGGCTACGTTCTTGTGAAACAGTGTTGAAGCTGATGTCCTTCAGGATCACGTCGTAAAGAAAGGCGACGTCCTTCTCTGATAGGCCTTCGATGCGCCGCAGCGTAGCCAAGATCTCTACCTCGCCACGGATCGGTGGCGGCTCGGTGGCGGGCTCGTCCTGGCTAAAGAACTCTCGCATCAACTTAATCTCGTGCGCATCGATCGCGCGTGTCTCCTTGTTGGGATCGGTGTTTGCCGACCTCGTAATGGCGTCGGGACGCACGCCAACGAACTCCGCAAGCTTTTTCTTCGTCCCATGTGGGCGCTTGGCAAGCTCCTGCTGTAGCCAGATGCGAAGGTCATGCTGCGGGTCACTCATGACACGATATTCGCGATCTGCGCAAATTTTCCTATCGCGAAGATCGCAAATTTTGCTTGACAGAAAATCGCGATAATCGCAAACATCGCGACCATGAGCGATACACATCTTGATCCGGCCAAGTCCATCATCGCCAAGATCGGCATCGAAAAGGTGTCCGAAATAACGGGAAAGCATGTCTCGCGGGTATATCGTTGGATGTACCCAAAAGAGCGGG
>NZ_JBVVQC010000032.1:0-83623 GCF_055811515.1 Mesorhizobium sp. WSM4841 | reverse complement strand
TAGGCCAAGGCCAGACGCAGCAATGTCGCTGCGTCCGCAACATTGCGACGACGTACCAGCGCTCCCGTCGCTCGCGCCGTCGTGTCAAGATCAACACATTGCGACAGTCTCGAGATCAGAGCCTGCCAGTCGCTTTCAATCGAATCATTCCTCTGCATCTGGCCTAGGAATCACATCTCGATTCCACCAGTCTACCCCTAAGTTAGCGCCTATGGGACAGCGCCCCCCTCTGTCCTGCCGGACATCTCCCCCACTTGGGGGGAGATCGGCCGTCATCCTGGTTTTCGCCAATCGCCACCGCCGCAGGAGTGCGTGGAGCGCCGAAGCTGCCAATCTCCCCCCTCGTGGGGGAGATGTCCGGCAGGACAGAGGGGGGCGCGAAGGATCGCTACCGATCGGCTTTTATCTGAGCCGATGCATTCTTCAGGCCATGAGCCATGAGCCATGAGCCATGAGCCATGAGCCATGAGCCATGAGCCATGAGCCATGAGCCATGAGCCATCCAAACTCAACCGCCGCTCAACTCACAGCGGATTTTCAGCATAGAACTCCAGCACCCGCTGCTTGAAGGTCTTGTCGCCGACGGCCAGCATATGGTCGCGGCCCTCGATGTGAAAGGCCCTGGCGTTCGGCATCAAGGCGGCCAGTTCGTCGGGCGAACCGCCGATATCGTCCTTGGTGCCGACGGCAATCAACGTCGGCTGGGCAATACGCGCAATGTCGGCCTCGGCCAGCAATTCCCGCGAGGTGGCAATGCAGGCGGCCAGCGCGCGGCGGTCGCTGCGAGTCTGGTCGGCGAAGGCGCGAAACGAGCGGCCGCGCGGATGGCTGGTGGTATCGGGATCGTCGGCCAGAAGCGCGGCGGCGATCGGATCCCAGTCGCCGACGCCGTCGACCATGCCGACGCCGAGACCGCCGAAGACCAGCGTCGCCACCTTGTCCGGGTCGGAAAGCGCCAGGAAGGCCGAAATCCGCGCGCCCATCGAATAGCCCATGACATGGGCGCGTTCGATGCCGAGATGGTCGAGCAGGGCCGCAGCGTCGGACGCCATCCGGTCCGGCGTATAATCGGCCTCCTCATAGCTCTTCGACGAGGCGCCATGGCCGCGATTGTCGAAGGCGATGGCGCGGTAGCCGGCATCGTTCAGCGTCTTGAACCATCCGGGCGACACCCAGTTGACGTAATGGGTCGAGGCAAAGCCGTGGATCATCAGCACCGGATCGCCCTGCCCCGTTGCCGGCTGGCGGTCAAGGAAGGCAAGATCAAAGCTGCCATGGGAGAAAAACTGCATTTGCGACGGTTCCTGCGCGGTCAGTCGTGCGCAGTGCCGATTGCCGGGTGACGCAGCAGGTCGCCAGCCTCGATGCCGCCCCTGGCGGCGGTGCCCGCCTTGAGCTCGAGCACGAAGCGAACCGGCTCGCCGGGCGAGATCATCGCCTCGGATTGCGGCTCGCCTTGCTTGACCGCCCGGATCCTGCCGTCCTGATCGACA
Organism: Mesorhizobium sp. WSM4841; assembly: GCF_055811515.1. NCBI lineage: Bacteria > Pseudomonadati > Pseudomonadota > Alphaproteobacteria > Hyphomicrobiales > Phyllobacteriaceae > Mesorhizobium > Mesorhizobium sp. WSM4841. The sequence continues at coordinate 82,130 of NZ_JBVVQC010000032.1, read as the reverse complement.
AAGAGCAGGTCGAGCGGCATCGGCGTGTTCTTCATCCAGAAGCTCACATCCCGAGGCTCCTCGAACACGAACAGCATGCCATGATCGTCGGCCATCTCCTCGCGAAACATCAGGCCGGCCTCGCGCTCGGCGGAGGTGTCAGCGATTTCGACGGAGAACGAGCGTTCGCCGCCTTTCGTCACCGCGACCAGCGGCTGCGGGTCGACGGCAAGGATCATCGCCCGGCTGTCTGCCGAAGCCGGTTGCTGCGAATGGAAGAAAGCGCCTGTCGCGACGACAAAGGCGATCGCGGCGCAGACTACGCCCGTTGTCAGCCAGTTCCTGTAAGTCATTCAGAATCCTCGGCCATCGCCCTAAACCATGATCCCGAACCTACGGTTCGGAAAAGATCATGGTCAAGCAGAAAGCATCAGGTAGCGTCCCGATTCGATCGGGATGAGACCTTAGTGCGAGACCGGCAAGGTACCCATATCCGGGTGAATTTCGGCAGCCATAAGGCCTTTGTCGCCGCGCCCGAAGCGGACCAGCACGACCTGCCCCGGCCTGAGCTCGGTAATGCCGTAGCGGCGCAGCGTTTCCATGTGGACGAAGATGTCCTCGGTGCCCTCGCCCCGGGTCAGGAAACCGAACCCCTTGGTGCGGTTGAACCATTTCACCAGCGCCCGCTCGAGCCCGCTTTCCGGCGTCACCGAGACATGCGTGCGCTGATCCTGCATTTCCGCGGGATGGGTCGCGGTGGTGAGATCCATGGAGAGCACACGGAACGCCTGCAATCCACGCTCGCCATGCTTGACGAGGCAGACGACGCGAGCGCCTTCCAGGGCGGTCTGGAAACCGTCCTTCCGAAGACACGTCACATGGAGGAGAATATCGCCGGAAGAGCCGTCATCGGGAAGAATGAAACCGTAGCCCTTGGCCACGTCGAACCATTTGATGGCGCCCGCAACTTCAACGAGATCGGCCGCATCGCCGCTCTCGTCCCTTCGCAAGGCGTTACCGGTTCCGTCCCGCCCCATGAAAGAGGCCTTTTCCCCCATAACAACGCCCCCCTTTTTCCAAGAATACCGCAACTGATTCTTGACGTTAGATTAACACTGCCGCTTCCGCTGTGTGCAAGACCTTCCGTGCCTTTTTTCACGGTTCATTGCAGGAATACCGGATTTGTTGTTTGCCGGCGGGACCGGCTATCGGGAATTGCCCTTTGGCCGGGTGGCCCCTATGTTCCGCCGCAACGCAACATTTCGAGGAAGATCACATGCGCTACCTCCACACCATGGTCCGCGTCGCCGACATCGATGCATCGCTCGATTTCTACTGCAACAAGCTCGGCCTCAAGGAAGTGCGCCGCCACGAAAACGAACAGGGGCGCTACACGCTGGTCTTCCTCGCCGCGCCTGAGGACGAGCAGAGCGGCATCGCCCACAAGGCGCCGCTGATCGAGCTCACCTACAATTGGGATCCGGAGGACTACAAGGGCGGCCGCAATTTCGGCCACCTCGCCTACGAGGTCGACGACATCTACGCCACCTGCCAGCGGCTGATGGACAAGGGCGTCACCATCAACCGGCCGCCGCGCGACGGCAACATGGCCTTCGTCAAATCGCCGGACGGCATCTCGATCGAGCTTCTGCAGAAAGGCCCGGCCAAGGCCAAGGCCGAGCCTTGGGCTTCGATGCCGAACACCGGAAGCTGGTAACCATCACAAGATCGAGAGTGGGTACGACCAAGCCGGACATCTTATGGCGTTCCTCGAGATCGCGCCTATCTGTCCGGCGATCGCGCCTGCTTCCGAAATTGGCGCATCTTGCCTCAGGAGAAATCCATTCATGCCGACCAGCCATGCCGATGTCGCCACTGAACATGCGAGCCGTTATCTGCAGCAGCTCTGCAAGCACTGGGCACACAAGTTTCCCGTCGAGTTCGACCCGAACCATGGCACGATCGATCTCTCGCTGGGCCGCACGGTGCTCGATGCCGATCCGGCAGCGCTGCATATCGCGGTAACCACTGACGAAGCCGGCTCGCTGGAGCGCCTGGAAACGGTCGTCGCCGACCACATCAAACGCTTTGCTTTCCGCGAAGAGCTGACATTCGACTGGAAAAAGGCTCCGGCAGCGTAGGCGACCACGTTCAGCCGCCGCGGCCAGCCTTATCCAGCAGCGCCTGCACCGTGCGCCAGTTGCGCGCGGTGCCGGGCACTTTCAGCGTGCGCGGGATGAGGTTGGCAAACACCGATTTGCCGAGACCTTCCGGGGCGTGAAGGTAAAGCACGTCGCCCCTGATCTCGAACCGTTCGGGACCGGTGCATTTTTCGGCCAGCCGCGCGACCTCATCGGCGTTCGGCGACCGCTCCAGCACATAGGCGTGAAGCTTCGTCGGTTCCCCGGCAACTTCCGGATAGGGATTTTCTGCCACCAGCCGCTCGAACCAGCCGAGATCGCGCACCATGATGCGCGAGTGAAATCCCCATTTCTTCTCGAAGGCCGCTTCCAGCTGTTTGGTCAGCGTGGCCGCATTGCCCTTTGCCGAACGGAACACGACGTTGCCGCTCTGCACATAGGTGGCGACGTCGCGAAAGCCGAGCTCCTCGAAGAACGACCGGAGTTCGGCCATCTTGACGATGCGGTTGCCGCCGACATTGATGCCGGAAAACAACGCAACGAATATCTTCGCCTGGCCGCTCATATGATGAACCCGGCCAGCGTCTCGTTGTCGGTGATATCCTGATACTGGACGCCCTCGGCCTCGAAATTGGCGTTGAGCAACTCGAAATTGCGGCGGTCCTTGGTTTCGATGCCGATCAGCACCGAACCGAAATTGCGCGCCGATTTCTTCAGATATTCGAAGCGGGCGATGTCGTCGTCAGGGCCGAGCAATTCGAGGAAGTCGCGCAGCGCGCCCGGCCGCTGCGGAAAGCGGATGATGAAGTACTTCTTCAGCCCCTCGAAACGCAGCGCCCTTTCCTTCACATCCGGCAGCCGCTCGAAATCGAAATTGCCACCCGAAACCACCGCGACGATGGTCTTGCCTCTGATTTCCTTCTTCGAAAAATCCTTGAGCGCGTCGATTGCCAGTGCGCCGGCTGGCTCCAGCACCACGCCTTCGACATTCAGCATCTCGATCATGGTCGCGCAGAGCCGGTTTTCCGGGATCAGCCGCACTGTGTCAGCAGCAAACGCCCTGAGATGCCGCAACGGCTCGCGGCCGATTTCGGCCACCGCCGCGCCATCGACGAAATTGTCGACCTTGGTGAGCTTGATGCGCTTGCCTGTGGCGAGGCTCTCGCTCAGGCTTGGCGCGCCGGCCGGCTCGCAGAAGACGAAGCGCGCGTCGCGGCGCTGGTCGGCGAAATAATGCGTCACCCCGGCCGCCAGACCGCCGCCGCCGACCGGCAGCATGATGATGTCGGGCATCCGCGCGCCAGGCATCTGGCCCGATATCTCGTAGGCGACGGTCGCCTGCCCCTCGATGATGTCCTTGTGGTCAAACGGCGGCACCATGTGCGCACCGGCACTCTCGGTGAATTCGAAGGCGGCGCGGTAGCAGTCGTCGAAAAAGTCGCCGACCAGCCTGATCTCGACGAACTCGCCACCGAACAGCCGCGTCTTGTCGATCTTCTGCTGTGGCGTCGTCACCGGCATGAACACCACGCCTCGTTTGCCGAAATGACGGCAGACGAAGGCAAAGCCCTGCGCATGGTTGCCGGCGGAAGCGCAGACGAACAGCTCGGCATCGTTGCCGGCGTCGAGCGCCTTGCGGAAGAAGTTGAAGGCGCCCCTGATCTTGTAGGAGCGCACCGGCGACAGGTCCTCGCGTTTCAGCAGCACGCGCGCGCCGGTCTTCTTCGACAGATAGTCGTTTTCCTGCAGCGGCGTCTCCGGGAAAATCCGGCGGATCGCGGCAGCGGCGGCAGCGACGCGGGAGGAGAAACTGGACATCGGAAAAATTACCCCGGATCGTCTGTGGTGTTCGCGAAGCTAGCACACGCCGTGCATGTTTGATCAGGGCAATCGTTCTGGCTTTCGCGCAACAGTGCGATGGCTGTCGCGCGGCGCTGAGCGCATTTCGGGTGGATATGACTTACTTCTGCCGCACTTCGGCTGTCCGGGAGGGTTCGCGGAGGTTGGATTAAGCCTTTCGGCCGGAGTGGAATTCTAGAGTTGAAGAAGATTTGCATCCTTGTCCTTGCCTTGCTCGTTGCCGGCTGTGGCGGCCGGCAGACCGAGGAACTGCTCGGCAGCGCCATGGTGTCCGCGCCGGTGACGGACATCGCCGGCAACCACAGCATCTTCATCGCCACGACGCGCAAGCGCTCCGACGATCCCAGCAAGGTTTTCGACCGTGAGCGCTCGGCCACGTTGAACTATGCCCGCGCCAACGTCACTGTGCCGGGGACCCATGAAACCGGTCAGATCGAGCGGCGCTCGCGCGGCAAGTCGAACGACCCGGCCAAATACTTCATGGCCTCCGACGTCGTCGGCTACGACACCGCGCCGAAATTCTCCAGCGCGCTCAGTGCCGACATCGCCGCGCGCGGCGGCCGCGTCATGGTCTTCGTCCATGGCTACAACACCGGCTTCGACGCCGCCGTCTACCGCGTCACCCAGATCGCCCATGATTCCGGTTACCCGGGCACGCCGGTGCTGTTTTCCTGGGCGTCGGGCGCCAAGACCCGGGACTATGTCTACGACAGGGAAAGCGCCAGTGCTGCCCGCGATCAACTGGAAGTGACGCTGAGAATGCTTTCGCAGACCGGCGCGCGGCGCATCGACATCGTCGCCCATTCGCTGGGGACCTGGGTTACCATGGAAGCGCTGCGCCAGCTCGCCATCAATGGCGACCGCGATCTCAGCGGCAAGCTCGGTGACGTCGTGCTGGCCTCGCCCGACATCGATGTCGACGTGTTCAAGAGCCAGATGCGCCGCTACGGCAAGCCGAACAAGCCATTCATCCTGCTTTTGTCCGACGACGACCGGGCGCTGCGGCTCTCCGGCCTGATCGCCGGCTCGCGGCCGCGCGTCGGCGACTACAAGGACGCGGCCGACCTCGCCGACTACGGGGTGAGCGTCGTCGATCTCTCCAGCGTCAAGGGATCGGATCGCTTCAACCACACCAAATTTGCCGACAACCCCGAACTGGTGAAGATGATCGGCCAGCGGCTGCGCGAGGATGACGGATTTGCCAGCGACCGCGACGTGACCGACCGCATCAGCCTGCTCGGGCAGTGAGGTGCGTTCGACGCCCTGTTACTTTCGTCCCGCATGGTGACGGTTGCGGCAGCGCCGTATCACTTTCAACTGGACCGGCCGGCCCCCGGCTTTATCGAAATGGCGAGCGACGTCACCAGCTTGACGTCCCTCCTGCGGGAGCCTGCGTGACCGTGCGTTCGAAGGTTGTTCTCGCCGTAGCGTTTGCGCTCGCCGTTACCGGCTGCGCCGGTCGCAAGACACATGACCTTCTCAACACGACGACCGTCACGGTGCCTGCCTCCGACATCGCCGCCAGACATGAGATCTTCGTCGCCACCACCCGAAAAAAGGCGACGAAAGATCCGCGGCAGGTGTTTGATGGTGATCGTTCACCGACCACCAGTTTTGCCAGCGTCGAGGTCACCGTTCCGAAGATCCATCGGGTCGGCGCCATCGAGCGGGTCAGGGGCACCGCCAACAGCAATCCGGCGAAGGATTTCACGGCAACTGAGGTCGAATTCTACGAAGGCGCCCCGCAATTCGCCAAGGCGGTCGGCGCCGACATCGCGATGCGCGGCGACCGCGCCCTGGTTTTCGTGCACGGCTTCAACAACGGTTTCAACGACGGCATCTACCGGCTGACGCAGATCGCGCACGACACGAAATACTCCGGCACGCCGGTGCTGTTCTCATGGGCGTCGAGCGGCAAGACCACGGGTTATATCTACGACAAGGAAAGCGCCAACGCCGCGCGCGACGATCTCGAAGAGACGCTGCGCATGCTGGCCAAGACGAAGGCCAAGAGCATCGACATCATCGCCCATTCGATGGGTACCTGGGTGACGATGGAAGCGCTGCGCCAGCTTGCCATCACCGGCGACCGCGATCTCAGCGACAAGCTCGGCTATGTCATCCTGGCCTCGCCCGACATCGACGTCGATGTGTTCAAGAAGCAGATGATCCGCTACGGCAAGCCCGACAAGCCTTTCGCCATCCTGCTTTCGGGCGACGATCGCGCCCTCAGGCTGTCCTCCCTGATCTCCGGCGACAAGCCGCGCGTCGGCGACTATGGCGACGCGGCCGACCTCGCCAGCTATGGCGTTTCGGTGGTCGACCTGAGCAAGACCAAAGGCGGCGACCGCCTGAACCACGCCAAATTCGCCGACAACCCTTTCCTGGTGCAGTTGCTCGGCGACCGGCTGCGCGCGCCAGCCGGCCTGGCATCGGAGGAAGCCAATCCGGCGCAGCCGATCGACAATCTCGGCCAGGGCATCGGCAAGGCCGTCGGCTCCGTCGCCGAGATCGTCATCACCACGCCGTTCAGGGTGCTGACCATCGCCACCGGCGGTTGAGTGACGTGGGCTCGCCCTTGGTCGTTGTCAGACGAACAGGTCGACCTTCTGGAACGTCGTCACGTCGATCAGGCCGACATCGGAAATCCTCAGTTCCGGGATGACGACCAGCGCCAGCAGCGAGTGCTGCATGTAGGCGTTGTTCAGCGAACAGCCCATCTGGCGCATCGCCTCGGTCAGCTTGTCGGCCTTGGCCGCGACGATTTCGGCGCGCTCGTCCGACATCAGCCCGGCGATCGGCATTTCGACCAGCGCCAGTTCCCTGCCCTTGGAAAACAGCACGACGCCACCACCGACCTCGCCCAGCCGGTTGACCGCCAATGCCATGTCCTGCTTGGAGGTGCCGACGACGATGATGTGGTGCGCATCATGCGCCACGCTGGAGGCCATGGCGCAGTCGGTCATATAGCCGAAGCCGGAGACGAAGGCATTGGTGACGCCGCCCGTGCCGCGGTGGCGCTCGACCAGCGCGATCTGGCAGACGTCGTTGCGGCGGTCCATGGCGACCAGCCCGTCCTCGACCGGAAGATCGGCCTCGAGCGCCCGCGTCGGCGCTTGGTTCTCGATCACGCCGATGACCCGCACCCGCACCTCGTTGGCGCCGATGGGCGCCATGATGTCGAAATCCCCTGGTTTGAGCTTCTTGCCGAGCTTGACGGTGTTCTTTGCCGTCTTAGGATAGTCATAGGCCGGAATGTCGATGTCGAGCTTGCCGCCCTTGGCCAGCCTGACGCCGCGGCCATAGACCTCGTCGATGGTCATTGCGGCCAGATCGGAGACGATCAGCAGATCGGCGAGCCGCCCCGGCGCGATCGAACCCAGCTCGCGCTCCAGCCTGAAATGCTGGGCGGTGTTGAGCGTCGCCATCTGGATCGCTGTCACCGGCTTCAGTCCCTGGCTGATGGCGTGGCGGACCACCCGGTCCATATGGCCCTCATGGACGAGCGTGCCGGAATGGCTGTCGTCGGTGCACAGGATGAAGTTGCGCGGGTCGAGCCCGCTCTCTGTCACCGCCTTGATCTGCGAGGCGACATCGTACCAGGCCGAGCCCAGCCTGAGCATCGCCTTCATGCCCTGGCGGACGCGGGCGATGGCGTCCTCAGCGCGCGTGCCCTCGTGGTCGTCCTCGGGGCCGCCGGCGACGTAGCCGTGGAACGGCAGGCCGAGATCGCGCGAGGCGTAATGGCCGCCGACTGTCTTGCCCGCCCTTACCGTCGCGGCGATCTCGCCCGCCATCACCGGATCGTTGGCCGCGACACCGGGAAAGTTCATAACCTCGCCAAGCCCGATGATGTTTTGCCACGCCATCGCCTCGGTGACATCGGCGACCGTCAGCTCGGCGCCGGCATGCTCCAGCCCCGGCGCCGAAGGCACGCAGGACGGTATCTGCACAAGCACGTTGATCGGCATGGCGACGGCCTCGTCATGCATCAGCCGCACACCCGGCAGGCCGAGCACGTTGGCGATCTCGTGCGGGTCGATGAACATCGAGGTGGTGCCGTGCGGGATGACCGCGCGACAGAACTCCGTCACCGTCACCATGCCGCTCTCGACATGCATGTGCGCGTCGCAAAGGCCTGGCACCAGATAGCGCCCACCGGCATCGACCACTTTGGTGCCCTGCCCTATGGCGTGACCGGCATTCGGCCCGCAATAGGCGAAGCGGCCGCCGGCAACGGCAATGTCGGTGCCGGCGATGATCTCGCCGGAGTGAACGTTGACCCAGCGCCCGTTGCGGATGACGAGATCGGCGGGCCTCCTGCCCATCGCGACGTCGACCAGATGCGTCGCCGCCTCGGCCCAAGGTTTTGGTTTCGTCGCACGCGCGGTCTTCGCCATGAAGAGACTCCTGTTTTCCCGACTGTGCCAAGCCGATGGCGTTTTGACCAGCAAGATCAGCGGATGCTTGGGCGCTCCCCGGCCTTAACATCGACCGCGATTTTCGGGTCTCGTCGCGAGCCCGCGATTCGTTGCTTCGTGACGGCATTTATGCTGTTGATTTCGGCACGGTGCTGATTTGCGCCAACGACCCGCCGCCATGGCGGGTTTCTGTTTCAGGCGCCATGCACGGCAAGCTCCCCCAACCGGAATACGAATCAGTTTGGGCAGACCAGGTTGCCCCTCGTTAGCGGATCTTTCTGAATCGACGTTCGGGGAAAAACCTTCGATCAGAAACTCGAATTGCCTGATCCGGCCGTTCAGAGGGTCTTTGCACTCCCAGAAATTGTCACTTTTTGCTCGGATCGTCCGCCGGATTGACGTAGGTGATCGCGAACGGCCCGTCGCCATGAACCTGGATAATCGTATCGCTTGTCGTCCACGCGAAGTGATTCATTCCGGCCGGCGCAATCCCGAAGCCGCCGGCAGTCAGTTCGGTGCCTTTCGTCTCGTCGAGCTTATCGCCCATTCCAATATGGAAGTTACCGGAAAGCACCGTTACATATTCCGAGGTGGGGTGATTGTGTGCGGCAATTTTGTAGCCGGCAGGCGTCTTCAACCGCAGCACATAAGCGCCGTCCTTTGAGGGATCTCCAGCCATAACGGCCAGTTCCGCGCCAGCCGGAAGGACAGCAGGAGCAGGCCCCCATTTGATGCTGTCCGCGTTCATCGGCATGTCGTCGGCAAACAGAGGCGCTGTCCCAACAAGCAGCAGCGCCAGAGCAGGGGCGAGCTTGAGCATGACAATCTCTCCATTTGGTTCGTAGGGGACAGCGTCAAAATAGACGCTGAACCACTTACCAATTGGAGCCTACCAAGTCAGCAAGCCCGAACGCATCCTCCGAACGGGGGACGCGCTTTCGCGGTGGCCTGGGAAGCGGCCGTTAAGTATCGTCCCGCTGTTCCCTGTCGCGGCTGTTGAGAAGCTCGACCAGATCGTCGGCCTCTTCGATCGCCATGTCGATCAAGGGGACGCCCACCTCGACAACCGGCAGCCCCGTGAACATATCGATGATGTCCCAGGTGCCTTCAGGTGTCTTCTCAATATCGTAGCGTTGAGCCATGGGGTGGAGGAGAAGATTAGCGCGTTTTACCCGGTCATCGCTCGTTTCGGGATTGCCGAAATGGTTCCCGCCTAGCCTGATCAAGCACCTCAAGCAATGAGGCAAGGGTGCTGGGCAGTCGTGGGTCGACGGCAAGATTTAGCACGTCGTGCAAATGCCGGCGATTATCTTCGGAACGGAGCAATTGCCGTACGGCGTTGGAAACAGACTTCCCTTGTCCTGTGTCAAACTCTGCCATGTCAGGGGTTCCAGTAGCTTCAGTCCGAAACTCAGCCGCGCCGAAATGGTTCCAGCGATCTTGTTTGAATCTCAGCGGGTGATTGGCCCCGCGCTGGACGGGTTGCCGCTGGCCGGGTCGCGGTGCAGCTAGGCTGTGGATTTCGGCACGGCGCTGATTTGCGCCACGGACCTGCCGCCAAGGCGGTTTTGTACCAGTTCCTCTGCACAGAGGATTTGGTTCTTCGACTGACCGTCGCTGACGACCGGCCTGCAACCACCAATCTCCAAGGTCTGCGATTAGCCGGCCCCTGCGACTTCGTCATCCCAGGGCGGAGCAAGGAGCGAAGCGACGCGGCGCAGACCCTGGGATCCATTCCGTTACCTCAGCCGAAGAATGCAACGGCTCAGAACGACGCTTGTATCCGCAACGGCGCCAGCTACCTTTCCACCATGACCGGCTATGCCACCATGACCGCGAGCCGGAAGCGCGGCACGATCTACATCGGCTCGCCATGATCTCGGCCGCATGCCGGAGCACAAATCCGGCGAAGGCTCCCGCTTCACCAGCCGCTACGGCGTGCAGCGGTCTGGTCTGGTACGAAGAACATTTCGGCATTCGCCACGCCATCCAGCGCGAGAAGTCGCTCAAGCGCTGGCCGCGCCAATGGAACATCGACCTGATCGAGACGACCAATCGGGAGTGATTCGAGCTTTTTCGCGGAACCGGGTGGTAGCGTTCGGTTCTGGTCCGCCGGAGCACTGCCGGCGGGTAACGGCGAGGATCCCAGGGTCTGCGCCCCGTCGCTTCGCTCCTTGCTCCGCCCTGGGATGACGAAGTGGAGGGGTGTTTGCAGCGCAGCGACAAAGGCGTGCTTCCAGGATCAGATTTTTCGATGGCAGAAGATGGCTTGACGGCCTTTGGCTGGCGTCTGAAAAGGACTGGCCTGCGGACGTGGCGGAATTGGTAGACGCAAGGGACTTAAAATCCCTCGATCTCTGATCGTACGGGTTCGACTCCCGTCGTCCGCACCATATTGAAATCAAATGATAATCTGGTTTTTTAGGATCTCGCGGATACCCTGGAAAAGTCGACTCTGGATAGCCGTAGGGGTAGCCGGAAGGCAATGAAAAAGCCCGCCGCCGTGAGGCAGCGGGCTTGTTCGACCGCCAGTTCGCAGACGCGGATTATCGCGCATACATCACAGGCGCGTCCGACATCGGCGTTGCTCGCTCATGACGTCGCCTCCGCCGCGGCAAGGCGCCTTACATCGGCAGCGATCGAGAGGAAGGCCTCATTTGACCTCGTGGATCCAGTCGCCTCCCTCGGGCGGCTTCTCGACCAGGGTCGGCAGTAACGGCTCGATAAACTCCAGCCGGTCCCCGGCGCGCTTACTCATCGGAACGCCCCACGCAAAACTCGAATTTGATTTAATAGCGGAGAGCCGTTTCCGTTCCGTTAGCTCTTGCTGAAATGCCAAGCGGAACATTCGTTCGTACTCGCTATTCTGTCGGCAGGAGGAACGAACTCTGGCAGCCAAGCCCCGTCCGCGGTAACATGGGACAGAGGGACATTCTCCAACCCCAGCAAGGGAGGTCCGCCATGAAAGTCAAAGACGCAATGCATAAGGGTGTCGACTGGGTCAGCCCCGAAATCGCTGTAACCGAACTGGCGAAAATGATGCGAGCCCAGGATATCGGGTCGATTCCCATCGGAGAGAACGACCGACTGATCGGAATGGTGACCGACCGCGATATTGTCTGCAAAGGACTGGCGGAGGATGGTTTCGACAGCCGCACCGCAACGGCACGCGATGTCATGACGGCCGGCATTCACTGCTGCCGCGAAGACGACGATCTGGCCAAGGCCGTACGGCACATGGAAGAACTGAAAATCCGCAGGTTGCCGGTGATCAACAAGAATATGCGGATGGTCGGCATCCTTAGCGTCGGCGACGTCAGTCAGTCGGCACCGACGGAACTGGTGTCCGAATACGTCAAGAAGGTTTCCGCCCATCACCACTGAAGGGCGGCTCGCCCGTGCTCTTTTCGAAGACCTTCACTCTGCCGCCGCGCTGGCCACAGCGCGGCGGCAGAAATGTCCCTCAGGCGGAACAAAAAGCCCGCCGGCAGCGGGAGGGTCTACTGGAGTCGCCAGAGTGTGGGACGTCAGATTGCAAACGGCCCGATCCTTGGCTTTTGTTTCAGTGAACATAACGGGATTCTGCTAGTGCTCTGTCCCCGCGCCAATTGTTTCTGGCATGACGCAGCCCCATGTCGCGAACCCTGATTGTCGTTGGTCTCATCATAGTTGCGGTGGGCCTATTGTGGCCGTGGTTGTTACGGATCGGCCTTGGCCGACTGCCTGGTGACATCGTGATCGAGCGTGAGAACTTCACGTTCTATTTTCCGATCGCCACCGGGATCCTGATCAGCATCGTGCTCTCGATTATTCTGTGGCTGGTCAACCGGTAGCGGGAGAACTCGGGGAAGACAGCCCGCCCCCGCTCGGGGTCTTTTCTTAGGATCGATGTGCAGGATTATCTTGGCGGCCTCTCGTCACTCCGGATCGGCTGTCGAGCCGCCTTAGAGGCTGATGGCTGAATGAAAAACCTCGCCGCTCCATTCGCGAAGCGGCGAGGCCCCCATCGCCCCAATGCCGGTCCCAACACCCGGCGTAGCTGACCATGCAATCGCGGTGCCAAGGCGTATTGACCCATTACAGGACGCCTACGTGCCCCGGCTTAGGCGGCATCGGCTAAGATTAGTCCGGCGGGAAATCGTGCGCGGGGCAAGCGTGGCACGGTTCTTGCTCCCGTAGCGTCAGGCATGCCGGGCGCAAAGACCTGTTCCATATCAACACCGGCGTGTGAGGTTGGGACAATGATGTCGCGCAAGCTTCTGTTCGGCCTTCCCGCAGTGTTCTTGGCCGCGGCCCTAGGGCTGGCTCTCTTGTCGTCCGAGACCTCATGGGGATTTCTGACTGCGGCCCAATCCGACTCGGTGTTTTGTTCAAGCGGTCCATCACCCGAGACCGTATCGGCGTCGGCGTCGCGGACTTTGCCATCATGTCCGCCGGCCGACACAAGGTCATAGGGAGCGCCTCGATGGACGCGAGCCCCTGGATGTGGTCGCGCATAGCATTCCTGAAAGGGAAAGTTTGGGTCATGGAACATTGGGCTTTGATCACGCGGTTGGCATCAGCCTTTCGCGAATTCGTTGCACCGCGTTACCGGCCAGAGCTCTACTATATGCGCGGCCCGGGGCCGGCCTCCGCGCGGCGCGTGAGCGCGCGCTGAGCGTGTGTTTCGGCTGGCAGATTTCTCCCTACACCGGCGAAGCGCTTGGCGTCCTGGCGCCCGCCTGTGACCGCGGCGCGTTTTGCCGGTCCCGCCGGCTGATCGAAGCGCGCGAAGTTGCCGGGGCTCGAAGAGTGGCGATAGAGTCAGCGACGCGTTCCGAGCCTAGGCCATTCCCTCAGTCTCGCTCTCCTCATCAAAGGTATCGGCACCCAGCCGGCCGGCAATGACCAACCAATCTCGCACGATCGTTTGCAACACTTCAGGCCGCGACAGCTTCAACTGCGCTGCCAACAAGTCGATCGCCTCGTCAACCTCGGCTTCCAAGGCAAAGCCCGAGGTGTTCCTCAGCCGCAAGGCTGCGTTCATCAACATGACTTGCAGGTCCGCGCGCGAGACCTCCGAAATATGCGCGGCAGCATCCTCGAGTCTCTCGGCGAACGCCCGGTGGGTCATGGGTCCAACCCTATTGTGTAAGCTATTGTGATCGACCTCTCTGCGAAAACAGCTCGGCAGTGATTTCGTCCCTGTCCCCATTATGCTTGGCGATCAAAGCCAGCGCTTCCTGGCGGCCAATGTTGCCGAGCTTCATGAGGTACGGAACCTCAAACGTTCTCTTGTTGAGGCGCCATTCTGGCACGCACCGTGTTGCTGCTTTTCGCGCTGTTGTTCCATCTTGACGCATCATTTTGACTCCTCTTCCTGATATGATGATGCAGTCGCAAATTCCGTGCCTCGTCCCGCGTCGGAGGGGTATTCGAGGGCGTGGTTGTGGTGCCGGCGCGCTTGCTCCCACGCTCGTCATTGCCAGTAGCGATCTGGAGTTCTAATCGTCCTCTCACGCGGCTTCGGATGGACCAAACAGGGCCGATCAGACCTTTGCCTCAGCATCTAAGACCTTGGCCTAGCAGCTTAGGTAGGAGCGTTCGCCAGCGCGCGACTCTGCCGGCTGCTGCTTTGCTCGCCATTCCTGCCAGGCGCGCTCTGCGGCTTGCCTGTGGCCCGCTGGCATAGGTTCCCAATCCGCCGGCGCCTTCCTCATACACCATTGAGCCGTTCTGTAACCCCAGTGCTCGATCCCGACGAGCTCGGATCCGTCTAGGATTCAGCGTGTGATGGGGTAGTCGATGCCAGGAGAAAGACAGCCATCGAGGTCGCGCCGAACAACTTCGACAAGTTTTTGACAATCATGGATCTGCTCCCCTCCAGTTGCATCTCAGCCCGTTACTGAAAGGAATTAAAGCCCTCACACCCGGATCGGGTTCAGCTTCAGATGCTGGATCAGGATGATCGTCTTGGCGTCGATGATGCGGCCGTCGTAAATGCCGGCCAGTGCTTCGTCCAGCGGCATTTCCAGGACCTCGATGTCTTCGCCTTCGTCCGGCGCGCCGCCGCCGTCGGAGATGCGGTCGGTCGGCGAATAGCGCGCGACGAAGAACCAGAGCCGCTCGGTCACGCTGCCAGGGCTCATATAAGGCGAATACAGCCGTTCGACGTCCTTCAGGTGGTAGCCGAGTTCCTCTTCCGCCTCCTTGCGGATGCAGGTTTCGGGGTCGTGTTCATCGAGCAGGCCGGCGCATGCCTCGATCAGCGGCTCGCGGTGGCCGGTGACGTAAGCTGGGTAGCGGAACTGCCGCACGAGCAGAACCGTCGAGCGCTCGGGGTCGTAAGGCAGGATCACCGCGCCGTCGCCGCGATCGTAGGTCTGGCGGATCTGCGTCTCCCATTGCCCGTCACGCCGGCGATAATCGAGGACGGTCTTTTTCAGGACGGCCCAGTCGTCGGAAAGGACTTCTTCCGAACGGATGCGAATGCGGTCTTCCATGATGAACTCCGTGCTGCCGCGCGAGGGGTAGTCGCGAATCGGACTTCGCGCAATCCCGATAGCAACGGCAGCCGGGAGGTGACCGGGGCAACCGCTTCAGGTTGCAGGACTTGAGATTGGCGAAGGCCGGCGTGCCGTTCGATCTCCCCCTCGAGTGGGAGATCGGCAGCTTCGCCGACGGCGCCTGCTCCGGATTGGGCGGCATCATTTGCTGAGCAACTGGTCCAGAGCATTCACCGCCTCGTGTATGGCGCAGGCGCAATCCATTGCCTAAATAGCGACAGCCCCTCCCCCGGAGTTTTTTATGACCACATCCCTTTTCCAGCCGATCACGCTTGACGGCCTCACCTTTCCCAACCGCATCGCGGTGGCGCCGATGTGCCAGTATTCCGCCGATGACGGTTCAGCCAGCGACTGGCACCTGTACCACTGGATGAACCTGGCGATGTCCGGCGCCAGCATGGTCACCGTCGAGATGACCGACGTCGAGCGGCGCGGCCGCATCTCGCATGGCTGCCTTGGCCTTTATTCCGACGACAACGAGGCCGCCGCCCGGCGTGCGCTGGATGCCGCCAAGCGCGTCGCCGCGCCCGGCACCAGGTTCGGCACGCAGCTTGCCCATGCCGGCCGCAAGGCCTCCAACCAGAAACCTTGGGAAGGCGGCGGGCCGCTGAAGGCCGATCAGGACCCGTGGCCGATCGTGTCTGCCTCGGCCATCGCCTACGACACCGGCTGGCAGGTGCCGCGGGCGCTGGAGGATGAGGAGATCCTGCAGATCATCGAACGCTTCGCCGAGGCCGCAAGGCGGGCCGAGCGGGCCGGCTTCGATTTCATCGAATTGCACGCGGCACACGGCTATCTGATCTTCCAGTTCCTGTCGCCGCTTTCCAACCAGCGCACCGACCGCTGGGGCGGCTCGCTGGAAAACCGCATGCGTTTTGTCATCGAGATCGCCAAGGCGGTGAGGAAGGCAGTGCCCAAGCTGATGCTTGGGGCGCGCCTGTCGGTCAAGGAATGGGTCGATGGCGGCTTCGATGTCGAGGACGCGATCGAAGTGGCCAAGGCGCTGAAGGCGGCGGGCGTCGCCTATCTCTGCTGCTCGAGCGGCGGCAATTCGCCCCTGCAGAAGCTGCCGACAGGCCGGGGCTACCAGGTGCATCTGGCGGAAGCCGTGCGCAACGGCGCCGGCATCCCGACGCGGGCCGTCGGCCTGATCGACGACCCGAAGCAGGCCGAGACGATCGTTGCCGAGGGCCGTGCCGACATGGTGGCTCTGGCCCGCGCCTTCCTCGCCGATCCGCGCTGGGCGTGGCGCGCCGCGGCCACCTTCGGCGAGACGATCCACCCGGCGCCGCAGCTTGCCCGCTCGGTGACGACGATGCAGCACTGGATGAAGGCGGCGGGGTGACCGCCCCGTTCATGGCTGCGGCCCCACGACTGCGACGCTTGGGACCTTTACGCGGAGGGGCGTGCAACCAAATCGGCCGCTCCGCGTTGGCGGCAATGATGGACAACAAGCCTTTTGAAAAGCCGGTCGTGGTCGAACTTGGCCATGTCGGCAAATACCGTGAGATCCGCAGCACCCAGGAAGCAGCGGAGTGCCTGATGACGGTCTGGCCACTCAATCGTGGTCCTCGGCATCGCGATGCTCTCGACACTTGCCTAAAAGTGCTGGAAGGTTATCGTTCGACAGCGGATGCGCGCCGGGCATTGGTCGAGGCCGCGAAGGAATCGGACGTGCTGGTTCCCGACGAGAGATTGCCCGACGAGAGATTGCCCCAAGGCAAACTGCCCCAAGGCAAACTGCATTGAGCAGACGGAGCTTTTTCCACTGGAGGATTTCATGGCGAAGCTGACCTACAAGATCGTCGAGCATGACGGGGGCTGGGCCTACAAGGTCGGCGAGACATTTTCGGAGACGTTCCCCACCCACGAGGACGCGCTGCGGGCAGCCGAGATCGCCTCGGCCGAACAGCAGGTCGCCGGCACCACGGACGGTATCCAGTACGAGGATGCCGACGGCAAATGGCACGACGAGCTCGCCGACGGCCGGGACCGCCCGCAAACCGAAGTTTCCGACTAGGCTGGTGTCGTTGCTGATGGCTTCTCGCATCTCTGGTTTTAAGAGCTGGGGCTTGACAAGTCATGCTCTTGCTATGATCCCGGACGTGGCGAATTTCAGTTCCGCTGGGAACGCTCACGATCAAGAGCAACAAAGAAGAGTGCTCGCGGCGCAGCCGCTTTACAGGCAGCCTTGGTAGCGCTACCGTTTCATCATCGCGCGTGACCAGGGAGGAACTTGGGAGCTGCCGCGGCCAGTTAGGAAAGCG
This sequence comes from Mesorhizobium sp. WSM4841, assembly GCF_055811515.1. Classification (NCBI taxonomy): domain Bacteria; kingdom Pseudomonadati; phylum Pseudomonadota; class Alphaproteobacteria; order Hyphomicrobiales; family Phyllobacteriaceae; genus Mesorhizobium; species Mesorhizobium sp. WSM4841. Next base: position 64,917 of record NZ_JBVVQC010000032.1, on the reverse strand, counting down.
GTTTCCTTCGAAGACGTCGCAGGAAGCATTCGGGAGGAAATCGATGGCGTCTGTCGCAATTGGCGATGTCTACAAATCATTCGGAACCGTCGAGATTCTGCACGGCGTCAGCGTCGACATAGATGACGGCGAATTCGTCACGCTGGTAGGTCCGTCGGGCTGCGGAAAATCGACCCTTCTCAGGATGATCGCCGGCCTGGAAAAGATTTCGCGCGGCCAGATCGCGATTGGCGAGCGTGTCGTCAACAATGTTGCGCCAAAAGAACGCGACGTCGCCATGGTCTTCCAGAACTACGCGCTCTACCCGCACATGACCGTCGCCGAGAACATGGCGTTCTCGCTCATGCTCAAGGGTGTTTCGAAAGCCGAAAGCGCTGCCAGCGTTAAGCGCGCCGCCGAAATCCTGGGGCTGGTGCCATTGCTGGAGCGCTATCCCCGGCAGCTTTCCGGCGGCCAGCGCCAGCGCGTCGCCATGGGCCGGGCGATCGTGCGTGATCCGGCGGTCTTCCTGTTCGACGAGCCGCTGTCCAATCTCGACGCCAAGCTCAGGGTGCAGATGCGCGCCGAGATCAAGGAACTGCACCAGCGGCTGAAGACCACGACGGTCTATGTCACCCACGACCAGATCGAGGCGATGACCATGGCCGACAAGATCGTGGTCATGCATGACGGCATCGTCGAGCAGATCGGGCCGCCATTGGAACTCTACGACCGGCCGAACAATCTCTTCGTCGCCAGCTTTATCGGCTCGCCCGCCATGAACATGCTGAGGGGCGAAATCGCAACTGATGGCGGCTCACCGTCTTTTCGCGGCTCCGGCGGAATTTCCCTGCCGCTGGCCGCAGTACCTTCGATCGGCAGCGGCGAACAGGTGGTGCTGGGGATACGGCCCGAGCATCTGCAGCTGTCCGATGACCAGGGTATTCCGGTCACCGTCGCGGTGGTCGAGCCGACCGGATCGGAAGTGCAGCTCATCGGCCGGACGGCCGGCGGCGAAGAGATCGTCGCCAATTTCCGCGAGCGCCATTCCTTCACGCCGGGCGAGACCGTACGGCTTACGGCCGAGCCCGGCCTCATCCATCTTTTTCATGGCGAAACCGGGCAGCGCTTCGACATGCGCACCCGGCAGTAAGAACCACGGCAAGGACATAAACAGGAGGAGACGAGCATGAAATTCACCAGACGTGACGTGATCCGCACGACCGCCGGCGTGGCGGCGGGAGCCTTGGGAAGCCGGTTCGTCGGCTCTTCCGCCTTTGCCCAGGAGGGGTTGACATACAAGCCCGAGGACGGCGCAAAGCTGCGGATGCTGCGCTGGTCGCCCTTCGTACAGGGCGATGAGGATCAATGGCTGGCCAACACCAAGCGGTTCACCGAGGCGACAGGCGTCGAGGTCCGCGTCGACAAGGAAAGCTGGGAGGACATCCGCCCCAAGGCGGCGGTCGCCGCCAATGTCGGCTCCGGCCCAGATCTCATGTTGGTCTGGTTCGACGACCCGCATCAGTACCCCGACAAGCTGCACGACGTGACGGAACTGGGTGAGTATCTCGGCACGAAATACGGCGGCTGGCACGACGGACCAAAGCAATATGCGACGCGGGAGGGGAAATTCCTCGGCCTGCCCCTGGCCACCATCGGCAATGCCATCGTCTATCGGGAAAGCTGGGTGAAGGAGGCTGGCTTCTCGGAGTTTCCGAAGGACACGGCGAGCTTCCTCGAGCTTTGCAAGGCGTTGCAGGCGAAGGGCCATCCGGCCGGTTTCACGCACGGCCATGGCGTCGGCGACGGCAACAACTATGCTCACTGGCTGCTGTGGAGCCATGGCGGCCAGATGGTCGACGAGAGCGGAAAGGTGACGATCAACAGCCCCGAGACGCTCAAGGCGATCGAATACGCGCAGGAACTCTACAAGACCTTTATCCCCGGCACCGAAAGCTGGCTCGACGTGAACAACAACCGCGCCTTCCTGGCCGGCGAACTCAGCGTCATCGCCAACGGCATTTCCGTGTATAACACGGCCAAGACCAACAAGGACAATGATCCGAAACTGGCTGAAATCGCCAAGGACATGCGCACGACCAGCCTGCCGATCGGTCCTGTCGGAAAATCCGTCGAGCTGTTCCAGGTGACCACGGCCGTGATCTTCGACTACACGCCCTACCCCAACGCGGCCAAGGCCTATCTGCAGTTCATGTTCGAGGAACAGCAAATGGCAGAGTGGATCACCTCCTCGGCCGGCTATTGCTGCCAGACACTCAAAGCCTTCGAGAACAATCCTGTGTGGACGGCCGACCCGAACAACGCCGCTTACGCCAAAGCCTCGGCGACGCTGCGTCCCAACGGTTATGCCGGGCCGCTCGGCTACGCTTCGGCGGCGACCATGGCCGACTATGTCCTGGTCGACATGTTCGCCAAGGCGGTGACCGGCCAGGCGACGGCGCAGGAGGCGATGGAAGAGGCGGAGAAACGCGCCAACCGGTACTATCGCGTTTGATCACAGCCGAGCCGGGCAGCCGCGACCGCGCTGCCCGGTCTGGTTCCTGAAATCGTGTGGCGGCCACTCAGGCCACCATGCCAGCAGACTTATGAGGAGCCGTCCTATGGCCGTGTCGTCCGCTGCCGTTCAGCCGCGTCCGTCGATCCTGTCGCGGAGCCTGTCGCTCCTGGCCGACAGTCGGAACGCGCTTGGCTTCGGCTTCATGCTGCCGGCGGCAGCGCTGCTGCTGGTCTTCCTCACCTATCCGCTGGGGCTCGGCATCTGGCTCGGCTTCACGGATGCCCGAATCGGCCGCCCCGGTATCTTCATAGGCATCGAAAACTACCAATATTTGTCGGATGACGCGGTCTTCTGGCTCTCCGTCTTCAACACCTTGCTCTACACGATAAGCGCCTCGATCCTGAAGTTCGCGCTCGGCCTCTGGCTGGCGCTTATCCTCAATCAGAACCTTCCCTTCAAATCGTTCTTCCGCGCGATCGTCCTTCTGCCGTGGGTGGTGCCGACGGTGCTGTCGGCCATCGCCTTCTGGTGGATATACGATTCGCAGTTCTCCATCCTGTCCTGGGCGCTTATGGAAATGGGCCTGATCGACCATCGGATCAATTTCCTCGGCGATCCGGTGAACGCGCGCGCTTCGGTCATCGCCGCCAATATCTGGCGCGGCATCCCGTTCGTGGCGATCACGCTGCTGGCCGGCTTGCAGACGATTCCGCAGTCGCTTTATGAGGCCGCCACGCTCGACGGCGCCAGCCGCTGGCAACTGTTCCGTTTTGTGACGCTGCCGCTGCTGACGCCGATCATCGCCATCACCATGACGTTCTCGGTGCTGTTCACCTTCACCGATTTCCAGCTGATCTATGTGCTGACCCGCGGCGGACCGGTCAATGCCACCCATTTGATGGCGACATTGTCGTTTCAGCGCGGCATTTCGGGAGGCCAGCTTGGCGAGGGCGCCGCCATCGCGGTCGCCATGATCCCGTTCCTGCTTGCGGCGATCCTGTTCAGCTATTTCGGCCTGCAACGCCGCAAATGGCAGCAAGGCGGCGGAGACTGACATGGCCACGATAAAAAAAACGAAACGTCCGGAACTCGACGAAGGCGGCATGGGCTACCTTCAGAGCCTGCCGCGGCGCGTGGTGACGGTCTATCTGCCGTTACTGGTGTTCGTCATCGTGCTGTTGTTCCCGTTCTACTGGATGACGATCACGGCGATTAAGCCCAATCTCGAGATGACCGACTACGCCAATTTCAATCCGTTATGGGTCGTGCATCCGACATTCGAGCACATCCGCTATCTCTTGTTCGACACGTCCTATCCGGGCTGGCTGCTCAACACGATCATCATCTCAACTGCCGCCACTTTCCTGTCGCTGCTGGCTGCGGTGTTCGCGGCCTATGCGATCGAACGGTTGAGGTTTTCGGGGGCGCGGCAGGTCGGGCTCGCGATCTTCCTCGCCTATCTCGTGCCGCCGTCGATCCTGTTCATCCCGCTGTCGGTGATGGTGTTCAACCTTGGGCTCTACGACACACCCTTCGCGCTCATTCTTACTTACCCGACTTTCCTGGTACCCTTCTGCACGTGGCTGCTGATGGGTTACTTCCGCTCCATCCCGTTCGAACTGGAAGAATGCGCGCTCATTGACGGGGCGAGCCGGTGGCAGATCCTCACCAAGATCGTGCTGCCGCTGTCGGTGCCCGGCCTGATTTCCGCCGGCATATTCGCATTCACCCTGTCATGGAACGAATTCATCTATGCCCTGACGTTCATCCAGTCGTCCGAAAACAAGACTGTGCCGGTCGGGGTGCTCACGGAGCTTGTCCGCTCCGACGTCTATGAATGGGGAGCGCTGATGGCCGGAGCCCTGATCGGCTCGCTGCCGGTGGTCGTGCTTTATTCGTTCTTTGTCGAGCACTACGTTTCCTCGATGACCGGTGCGGTGAAGGAATAGCGCCTGCCGCACTCGGCGCTCGACCGGCCAATTGTCGAAGTCGGCGCCGCCCCTCATCCGCCTGCCGGCACCTTCTCCCCGTATAGTGACGGGGAGAAGGGCTGGCCGCGGCCTCGGCACCCATTCTGCAACGCTGGAGATTGGCGAAATCCTTTGCGAAGGCGTCTTTCTCCTCGTCACTATACGGGGAGAAATGCCCGGCAGGGCAATGAGGGGCGGCGCCGACCTGATGCGATTCTGCTGCAGCAGCGTTATCAATCCGGGCATTGCCGCCAACCATCCGCCGCGTTATCTCAACTGACCTTTTTGCCGGAGCCTCCCATGCCTGAAATCGTCACCGCCGCCATGCTGGTCATCGGCGACGAGATTCTGTCCGGCCGCACCAAGGACAAGAATATCGGCCACCTCGCCGATATCATGACGGTGATCGGCATCGACCTGAAGGAGGTGCGCATCGTTCCCGACGAGGAAGACGAGATCGTCGCCGCAGTAAATGCCCTGCGTGCCCGCTATACCTACGTCTTCACGACCGGCGGCATCGGTCCGACGCATGACGACATCACCGCGGATGCCATTGCCAAGGCCTTCGGCGTGCCTTGCGAATACGACGCCAAGGCCCATGCCATGCTGGAAGCGAGCTACGCCGCGCGCGGCATCGAATATACCGAGGCGCGCAAGCGCATGGCGCGGATGCCGCGCGGTGCCGACCATATCGACAATCCTGTGTCCATCGCGCCCGGCTTCCGCATCGGCAACGTCCATGTCATGGCCGGCGTGCCGGCGATTTTCCAGGCCATGCTCGACAATGTGGTGCCGACGCTGAAGGCCGGCACCAAAATGCTGTCGGCCACGGTGCACTGTCCGTTCGGCGAAGGCCTGGTCGGCGGACCGCTGGGTGACATCCAGAGGGCGCATCCGGATACGATTATCGGCTCCTACCCGAAATATGGCGACGGCAAGTTCTGGACCGAGCTGGTCGTTCGTGCCCGCAGCCAGGACGCGCTGGACGCCGCCCGCGCCGATGTCGAGGCGATGGTCGCAGGCCTCACCAGCGCGGCCAGCTGATCTAAAGCGCATCGCGTCTGAAAGGATTCATTCGACGCGCTTTAGGTTCTTGTTTTTATGCATGTCGTTATCCCAACCGCTGCGCACCCTCGGTTCAAGCCCGAGGGCATGCCTTTGGGCGACATGCATTAGCCGGAACCAAGCGTGGTGCTGTAACGTTTCATGCGGGCGAGTTTCGATCGCCGTAAAATGAGGGGTTACCATGCGATTCAAGACCATCGTCGCCATACTGCAGAACGAACAGGACGCGGCGCGCGTGCTCGAATGCGCCATTCCGCTTGCCGACAGGTTCGAGAGCCATCTCATCGGCATTCATGCCGAAGCGCTTCCCGTCCCCTACACCTCGGCGACCGGCTTTCCCGACACCGAATTCCTGCAGGTTTCGGCCGACATGAATAAGGAGCGCGCCGAAAAATTGCGGGCGGTTTTCCTCAGGCACATCGAGGATTCCGGCCTGTCCTTCGAGTGGCGCAGCCTCGAGAGCTTTTCCGGAGACAGCGCGCTGACCGGCATCCCAACCGTCCGCACTGCGGACCTGATCATCGCCGCGCAGCGCGAGTCGGGCGGCGATCCGAGCGCCGATGTCGACACGCTGGTCTATGACGCCGGCCGGCCGGTGCTGGTCGTGCCGCACTCAGGCCCACTCATCACCAGCTTCAAGCACGTGCTGCTTGCCTGGAACGGCAGCAAGGAAGCCGCGCGCGCCGCCTTCGACGCCCTGCCCTTCATCACCGAGGCCGAGAAGACCGATATTGTCGTCATCGACCCGCCGGATACGCTCGACGAGGCCCCTGAGGCGGCCGGCGCCGAAATCGCCGCCGCCCTGTCCAGGCACGGCGCCACCGTCAGCGTCTCGGTGCTGCAATCGGGCGGCCACTCGGTCGACGAGGTGATCCAGACCAGGGTCGCCGAAACCGGCGCCGACCTGCTCGTACTTGGCGCCTACAGCCATTCCTGGCTGCGCCAGCTGCTGTTCGGCGGGGTCACCCGCACGGTGCTGCGCACCCTGCCCGTGGCAGCTTTCCTGTCACGGTAAGTCCACAAGGACCAGGTCCACAGGGATCGCCTGCCGCCGCCCTTGCCAAGGCCAAGGCTTTCCAGTTAATTCCGCACGCATTCCTTCAAGTGTCTGCGCGCGGTTTTTCGCGCGCTGCGGAGTGCGCAGAAAAATGTCCCTTCCCGAAAAGGCCTTTCCCGTTTCCTGGGATCAGTTCCACCGCGACGCGCGTGCACTCGCCTGGCGGCTTGCCGGCGCCAACAAAGGCCAATGGAAAGCGATCGTCTGCATCACGCGCGGCGGCCTGGTTCCGGCCGCTATCATCTCGCGTGAACTCGGCATCCGGGTTATTGAGACGGTTTGCGTCGCCTCCTATCACGACTACGCCAGCCAGGGGCAGCTGCAGGTGCTGAAGGAGGTCACGCCGGCACTGCTCGCCGATGACGGCGCCGGCGTGCTGATCATCGACGACCTCACCGACACCGGCAAGACCGCGGGCATCGTGCGCGCCATGATGCCCAAGGCGCATTTCGCCACCGTCTACGCCAAGCCGAAAGGCAGGCCGCTGGTCGACACCTTCGTCACTGAAGTCAGCCAGGACACCTGGATCTATTTTCCGTGGGATATGGGCTTCACCTACCAGAAGCCGATCGCTGACGACCACGCCGGCTGATTCGCGCAAGCCGTTCCTTCGGAGAGCACCGGCGAGCACTTCTTGAAAGAGCGCCGCAGCGCACGATATTTCCTGAATCGACGCCTGGTGGCGTGGTTAACCCGTTCGTATGAGGTTTTTTACTTTTATTGCTTATGATTAGCCGTAAGATTCACGAGACGGCAAGTGATTCTGGAGGCTGGGGCAAGCTTCTCCGATGTTGACGAGGCCAGTAACGCACAACCATTTGGCCGAAAGGGTCCAGCGGCTCTTCGGCACAGCGCCGTGCCGCCTGCAGGTTGCAGCATTGCCCTGGCGCGATACCGGGCATGGCGTCGAGATCATGCTGATCACCAGCCGCGATACCGGCCGCTGGGTGCTTCCCAAGGGCTGGCCTGAGGCCAAGGAACTGCTTTGCGAAGCGGCGGCGCGCGAGGCCAGCGAGGAAGCCGGACTGCGCGGCACGGTCTCCCACCACGAAGCCGGCCGCTACTTCTATGCCAAGGGATTGGCTTCCGGCGAGGAAGTGCCTTGCGAAGTCCTGGTATTCCCGCTGCAGGTCGACAAGATCGCCGACCGATGGAAGGAAAAGCGGTCGCGCACCCGTAAATGGGTCAGCCCCGCCGAGGCCGTGCGCATGGTCAACGAGCCGGACCTTGGCCAGATCATCGCCTATTTCTGTGCCGACCCGCACCAGTTCTCCTGAGCAAGCATAGGCGCACCGGCCAAAGCCGCGCACCTGCCGCGCATCACCGGCGATGTTGTTTGGCGAAGAGAATCGATTTGGCCACTCCAGCTTTGGCATGCGTTGTCGCGGCCGATTGCCCGCGCGTGGGCAAATCGAAATTCCCTGGGCCACTTTCTATCCCCGTTATCCACATATGTGACACACAAGATGTTGGGGTCACAAAAGCGGCACAAACGAATCCTTGACGGCGCAAAACGAGTCGCCTTTTATAGGCGATGCGCTCCTGTTGAGAGTGCGACCGGAAAGTTCTGAGCCCGGTCTTTTTCCCGGATTATGTGCGTTTTGGCCGCATTTCCGCCTGTTTACGAGGCCGGCGGAAGCGTTGGGATTGTGGGGTCTTTGGGGACGAAAGGGAAAAGTGTCGGACTGGAATAAATTGTCTGTTAACACTATATTTAGTGTTTGCAGGTAGGTTCGGCGCTAGATAGTGTGAGCTTCCCTCGATTGAGGGAATCGAAAAAACTTCAGTTTTGAGGGACCCGCAGGGTTCGCCAGCGCGTTGGACGGCTACTTCGCAAGGAGTTCGACCAGCAGGGCGGGCGGAGCCTGTGAAAAGGAGCCGGCCGTTTTCGAACGCCGGCAGACGGCGGACATGCGCGTTTCGCAATGGGGCAGAAATCCCCCGGGAAATGCGCTATATGTAGACACACAAAGGGATAGGACCAATGCGCATCGAGCGTCGTTTCACCAAGCAAGGGCAGTCGGCTTATGCGGAGATCGAATTCCGCAAGGCGCTTTCGGAGATCAAGAATCCGGATGGCTCGGTGGTGTTCCGCTTGGACAACATCGATGTGCCGGCGCAGTTCAGCCAGGTTGCCGCCGACATCCTGGCGCAGAAATACTTCCGCAAGGCCGGTGTGCCGGCGCGGCTGAAGAGGGTCGAGGAGAATGACGTCCCCTCCTTCTTGTGGCGCTCCGTCGCCGACGAGGCCGAACTGGCAAAACTGCCCGAGGCTGAGCGCTACGGCTCCGAGATCGACGCCCGCCAGGTCTTCGACCGCCTCGCCGGCACTTGGACCTATTGGGGCTGGAAGGGCGGCTACTTCAAGTCGGAGGAAGACGCGCGCGCCTTCCGCGACGAGCTCGCCTATATGCTGGCCACCCAGCGCGTCGCGCCGAACTCGCCGCAATGGTTCAACACCGGCCTGCACTGGGCCTATGGCATCGACGGCCCGAGCCAGGGCCATTTCTATGTCGACCCGTTCACCGGCAAGCTGACCAAGTCGAAATCTTCCTACGAGCATCCGCAGCCGCATGCCTGCTTCATCCAGGGCGTGCAGGACGATCTCGTCAACGAAGGCGGCATCATGGACCTGTGGGTGCGTGAAGCGCGCCTGTTCAAATACGGCTCCGGCACCGGCTCCAATTTCTCGTTCCTGCGCGGCGAAGGCGAAAAACTGTCCGGCGGCGGCCGCTCGTCCGGCCTGATGAGCTTCCTCAAGATCGGCGACCGCGCGGCGGGCGCCATCAAGTCGGGCGGCACGACGCGCCGCGCCGCAAAGATGGTCATCGTCGACGCCGACCATCCCGATATCGAGGAATTCATCGACTGGAAGGTCAATGAGGAGCAGAAGGTCGCCTCGCTGGTCACCGGCTCGAAGATCGTGAAGAAGCACCTCGAAGCGATCATGAAGGCCTGCATCAACTGCGAAGGCCAGGACGACGATTGCTTCGACCCGGCGATCAACACCGCGCTGAAGCGCGAGATCAAGGCAGCCAAGAAGGACGGCGTGCCGGAGAACTACATCTACCGCGTCATCCAGTTCGCCAAGCAGGGCTACACCTCGATGTCGTTCAAGACCTACGACACCGACTGGGATTCGGACGCCTACCTCACCGTTTCGGGCCAGAACTCCAACAATTCGGTCTCGCTGAAAGACGATTTCCTGCGCGCCGTCGAAGAGGATGCCGACTGGCACCTCACCGCCCGCAAGGACGGCAAGGTGCTGAAGACGCTGAAGGCCCGGGATTTGTGGGAAAAGATCGGCTATGCCGCCTGGGCGTCGGCCGATCCGGGCCTGCACTTCAACACGACGATGAACGACTGGCACACCTGCGCCGCGGCCGGCGCGATCCGGGCGTCTAACCCGTGCTCGGAATACATGTTCCTCGACGACACCGCCTGCAATCTGGCGTCGATCAATCTGCTGCCCTATCGCAACGCGGACGGCAGCATCGATATCGCCGCCTACGAGCACACGGTTCGGCTGTGGACCATGGTGCTGGAAATTTCCGTCATGATGGCGCAGTTCCCGTCGAAGGAGATCGCCAAGCTCTCCTACGAATACCGCACGCTCGGCCTCGGCTACGCCAATATTGGCGGCCTGCTGATGACATCAGGCATTCCCTATGATTCCGACGAGGGCCGCGCCATCTGCGCAGCACTCACCGCTGTTATGACCGGCACGGCCTATGCCACCTCGGCCGAAATGGCCGCCGAGCTCGGCGCCTTCCCCGATTACGACCGCAATGCGCAGAACATGCTGCGCGTCATGCGCAACCATCGCCGCGCTGCCTATGGCGACAAGGACGGCTACGAGAAACTCGCCGTCAACCCGGTGCCGCTGGTCGCCTCCGACCTGAAGCAGCCGGAGCTTGCCGCCCATGCCAAGGCTGCCTGGGATCGTGCCATCGAGCTCGGCGAAGAGCATGGCTACCGCAATGCGCAGGCGACCGTGATCGCGCCGACCGGCACGATCGGCCTGGTCATGGATTGCGACACCACCGGCATCGAGCCCGACTTCGCGCTGGTGAAATTCAAGAAGCTGGCCGGCGGCGGCTACTTCAAGATCATCAATCGCGCTGTCCCGGAAGCGCTGCGCACGCTCGGCTATTCGGAAAGCCAGATCGCCGAGATCGAGGCCTATGCGGTCGGCCACGGCAATCTGAACCAGGCGCCAGCCATCAACCCCGGCTCGCTTAGGGCAAAGGGTTTTACCGACGACAAGATCGCGGCACTCAACGCAGCGTTGAAATCGGCCTTCGACATCAAGTTCGTCTTCAACCAGTGGACGCTTGGTGCCGACTGGGTGAAGGAGACGTTTGGCTTCACCGACGAGCAGCTCAACGATTTCTCGTTCGAGATGCTGCCGGCGCTGGGCTTCTCGAAGAAGGACATCGAGGCCGCCAACATCCATGTCTGCGGTGCGATGACGCTGGAAGGCGCGCCGTTCCTGAAGGCTGAACATCTGCCGGTGTTCGATTGCGCCAGCCCGTGCGGCAAGATCGGTAAGCGTTCGCTGTCGATCAATAGCCACATCCAGATGATGGCGGCGGCCCAGCCCTTCATCTCCGGCGCCATTTCCAAGACCATCAACATGCCGAACGACGCGACGGTGGAAGACGCCAAGGGCGCCTACATGCTGTCGTGGAAGCTGGCGCTGAAAGCCAACGCGCTCTATCGCGACGGCTCGAAACTCTCGCAGCCGCTCAACGCCTCGCTGCTCGCCGACGTCGAGGACGACGAGGACGATGCCGTCGAACAGCTGATCGCGGCGCCGGCTTCACAGCGCGCCGTGCAGGTGACTGAAAAGATCGTCGAACGCGTCGTCGAACGCCTCTATCGCGACCGCGAAAAGCTGCCGAACCGCCGCAAGGGCTATACCCAGAAAGCGGTCGTCGGCGGCCACAAGGTCTATCTGCGCACCGGCGAATTCGATGACGGTCGTCTTGGCGAAATCTTCATCGACATGCACAAGGAAGGTGCCGCCTTCCGGGCGATGATGAACAACTTCGCCATCGCCATCTCGCTCGGCCTGCAGTATGGCGTTCCGCTCGAGGAATATGTCGAAGCCTTCACCTTCACCAAGTTCGAACCTGCCGGCATGGTGCAGGGCAACGACGCCATCAAGAACGCCACGTCGATCCTCGACTATGTGTTCCGCGAACTTGCGGTTTCCTATCTCGAACGCCACGACCTCGCTCATGTCGACCAGTCGGATTTCGACAAGACCGCACTTGGCCGCGGCATCAACGAAGGCAAGGCGACGCCGTTCTCGAAGGGGCTGACGCGCGGCGTCTCGCCGGTCAAACTGGTGTCGGGAATGAGCGCCGACCCTAAGGGGTTTGGCGGTTCAAGTCCCTCTCCCGCCCCCACTCGCTCGGCGCCGACGGCGTTCTCAGGCTCCAATGTGCTGGCGCTGAAGCCGGCCAGCGACGAAGCGATCGCCTATAAGCGTGACTATGAGGAGCGGGCCAGGGAACTGGTCGAGGATATCGTCTACGAGGAAGCCGAAGAGGCTTCGGGCCTGTTCACCGATGCCGCCGCGCAGGAGGCGGCCGAGGCGAAAGCGCTTGCCGCTACAAGGCGTCAGCAATCCTTGATGCAGGGCTACACCGGCAACGAATGCTCGGAATGCCACAATTTTACGATGGTGCGGAACGGCACGTGCGAGAAGTGCGACACCTGCGGCTCGACGAGCGGGTGCAGCTGAGGACCGATGCCACCTCGGCTTACGGTCCGCGAAGTCATTCGCCTGCTGGAAACCGACAGCTGGTATCTGGTTGCAACTAAATGCAGTCATCGCCAATATTAAGCATGAAATCAAAGCCGGCCGCGTCACGGTGGCCGGCAAGCCGTCTGAAGAGGTTGCACCGGGAACACTGAATAGCATCCTCAAGCAGTCCGGTTTAAAGGAGTGATGACATGCGCTACGCGGTGGTGATCGAAAAAGCCGGAAACAATTTTTCCGCGTACGTGCCGGACCTGCCCGGCTGCATCGCGACCGGCGCGTCGGTTCCTGACGTGGAAACCGAAATTCGCGACGCAATACGCTTTCATATCGAAGGCTTGCATGCCGATGGGCTGGATGTGCCCAAAGGGGTCAGCCTGGCGGAATATGTAGAGGTGCCCTAGCTACGCCGCAACCGATGTGCTGCGGCTTGGGTCTTGTGGAAACGGCCGCGGATGCCACCGACGAAACCAGCCGCAGCGAAGACCTGTCTATGTCCCGTCAGGGAAGACGTCGCGCGCTGGCTAAGCGACCGTGCCACGCCCGGCTTCGCGGAAGTGCCCCCTCACCCGGATTGCCAACCAAATTGCGAAGGGCAATTCGGGGCAATCCGACCTCTCCCCAAGGGGAGAGGAGTTCGCCAGCGTTGATGCCAGCCTCTTCTCCCCAGCGGGGAGAAGGTGGCCGTGAAGCGGACGGATGAGGGGGACGCTCCATATAACACCCTCAGTTCACGGCGCTGATGTTGCCCAAGCGTAAAAACAGCGTTTCGCCGGAAGAATCGTCGACGCCGTCATTGTCGGTGGCGACGAAGATATCGCCGTTCTTGTCGATGGTGAAACCTTCGACCTTGTCGATGACATAGCCGTTGGTGGCTGATTTCAGGTCGCCGACGATGTCGCGCACCAGCGTCTTTTCGACCAACGGCAGTTCGCCACCGAGCTTGGCCGGTTTGAAGGCGTCGAGCGCCACCGAATAGATGCGCTTCACCTTGGCCAGGTCGCCAATCTGGTTGTCGCGTTCGAGGATGTAGAGCTTGCCGTCATGCGCGGTGATCTCCGACAGCCCCATCCAGCCAGCTTCGGTCGCTTCGAGCGGATAGCGCACTGCCGACCATTCCTTGGCCTGCGGCTTGTAGGCCAAAAGCTTGACCTGGCCCTTCGGATCGTCGGCCCATTCGCGCTGCACCGCCATCACCAGCGTCAGGTCGTCGCCCTCGCCAATGGTGGTGATGCCTTCGAGGCCGAAGCGGCTCTGATGAGCGAGCAATTCTGTCGGGAAGCCGATTTCCTGCTTGATCTCGCCCTTGCCGTCGACGCGCAGGATGGCGTGCGGGACGAGCTTTGCCGGATCGCCTTCATTGGCCAGCCAGAAGCCGCCTTCACCGTCGGCGACAATGCCTTCGATATCGAGCTTCTGTGCAGGATGGCCGCCACGCGTGACGATGGTCTTGCCGGTGATCAGCGCCGGCGTCTGCGTGGCATCGACCTCGAAGATCGACGGCGCGTTGGCGTAGAACGAGTCCGAGGCTGCGAAGAGCTTGCCGGCGGTGTCGCCTGCCGCGAGCGCCGAAAGCGCACCCCAGCCCAGCGGCGTGCCGTCTGCCGTGAGCTTTGCCGTGATCATCGGGTAAGTGGCGGGACCCTCGGAGCGCTCGTAGACCATCACGTGCGAGCGGGCGAGCCCGTCCTCGACCAGGTCGGCCTCGTTGGCGGTGACCAGGAGATTGCGCGACGGAATCGCCACCAGGCCTTCCGGGCCGATGCCGGACGGCAGGATCTGCACAAACCGAGGCTCCGCACCCGTGTCCTTGTAGACGCCGACAACGGAGCCACGCTCCGAAGCGACGAAAATCAGTCCGTCCTCGCCGAACGTGCCGGTCTCGAGACCTTCCGGCTCGACGCCCTTCTTGTTGCGGTCGTCGGGATAATGGCCGGCATTGGCGACCTCGTACTCGAAGGACGGACCGGATTCGTAGAGAACCTCGCCCTTCTTGCTGAAGATCGTGAAGCCGCGCGAGCCGCCCTTGTAGTCGCCTTCGTTGGCGACGACGAGACGGTCATTGTCGAGCCATTTCACGGCGTCGGGTTCGCGCGCGACGTTTTCCATTTTGCCATCGAAGGACAAGGCGCCGTTCTTCTTGGTGTCGATCTTGTCCAGCGTGACGGAGCCTGCGGAGAAGTGCGTGACGATCGCACCGGTTTCGGCGTTGACGATGGCGATGTGGTTGTTTTCCTGCAGCGTGACCACTATCTCGCCGGCCTCGTTGAAGGCGACGAATTCCGGCTCCGGATCTTCCGCCGCGACTTCGACAATGCCCGCCAGGTTGACGGTCTTCATTGTCGCGCAATCAGGGTGGCCTTCGGCAAGCGTGAAGATCTTGAGGTCGCCCGCCGGCATCTGCGGAATCTCTCCGTCGTTCAGATCCTCGTCGCGCTCGTTCTCGATGGCGATGGCCAGAAACTTGCCGTCCTTGCTGAACGCCAGTGAGTCCGGCTGGCCGCCGAGGTCGCAGGTGCCTTCGATCGCCTTGGAGGCAAGATCGATGACGGTGAGGTTGCCCGAAGGCTTGGCTTTGCTCTGAGACGTGTTGACGCCGGCCAGCACCTTGCCGCCGATGACCACAACCGAGGTCGGCTCGCCGTCGATCTTGGCGATGCCGCCGGCCTTGGGCGCCTTGGGATCGGCGATGTCGATGAAGCCGACCGCACCGAGCGGGCTATCGGAATAAACCAGCGTCATGCCGTCTTCGCTCGCCGTGATGATCTCGGACGAAGTCGGCGTGGTCTTCTCGACGTCCGCCGGGAGGTTTCCGGCGACCGCGAAGCTCGCGACCCGGTTGAACATCATGTCGGCATGGGCCGGCAGCGAAACGGAGGCAGCAAGCGCTGCCGTCAGGACGAAAAGCGCGGAATGGCGGGGCACGGGTGGCGTCTCCTGTTCGAATGGAAGCCACCTGATTTGCGGGAACCACATTTCAAAGCGATGACGGATCGATGACACTTCCGCGACAGGCGGTCAGGGTCCGTCGATATTCACCTCATGCTGGCCTGCAAATGGCGGCTTTCTGCGGCCGCGATCAGCCCCCACAGGCGCGAACAGCAAGAAGCTCCAGCCCCGGAAGGACGCCCTACTCCGCCTCGGCCACCATCTGCCGCCCACCAACCCAGTTCCGCCAGGCTTCCTCGTCGCCGTGGAACACGTTGAGGTCGATGCGGCCCCTCACCCCGTGCGACAGGCCGGAGCCGGAATACTGCCAGAACACCCATTTGCGGCCGGGATAGACCTTTGCCGGGTGCTGTGCCACCGCGCGCAGCCAGAATGGATAGTCCAGAAATGCGCCACGCAGATTGTCGCGGTAGAAATCGGGCGCGGTGTAGATGATCGGCCGCTGGCCGTAGTGGCGCTCGAGCTTGTCCATGAAGACCTGCATCTTCTCCAGCACCTTCTGCCGCGACGGCCGCCGCTTGCAGCTGGATTCGCCGTTCCACTCGACATCGATCACCGGCGGCAAGGCGCCCTCGACCCTCGGCACGTTGCGGATGAACCAGTCGGCCTGCTCGCCTGCCGTGCGGCACCAGTAGAAGAAGTGATAGGCGCCGCGCTTGAGGCCGGCGGCGTCGGCATTGCGCCAGTTCTTCCTGAACATCGGGTCGAGATGATCGCCGCCGTCGGTCGCCTTGATGTAGGCGAAGTTCGCGCCCTGCGCGCGCAGCTTGCCCCAGTTCACGTTGCCCTGCCAGCGCGAGACGTCGACGCCGTGAACGGCGAGGTGTCTGGGCGAGGCCCTGCCGAAATTGATCGGCTTGGCGTCACGAAAACGATAGCGCTGGACCGGCTCGGCGAGCATCGGTGCTGCCTGTGCCAGCCGCGTCGGCGCCACCAGGGCAATCGGCTCGGCGGGTGGTTCGATGCTTTCCACAGGCTCTGGAGTGGCCATAGCCACAGTCTGCCCCGCCTCTTCCTGCGCGAAGTCGGGTGCCGCATCGGCCGCACCGACCGACGCTACCGGCGCGGGCGGCCGCACAACCGAACTGGTCGTCTCGCTGGACGGCACTTGCAACGCGTCGACGCCGGACGTGGATGTGCAGCCGGCAAGGCACAGAGACGCGAGCACAAAGATGACGACGCCTGAAAACCGCATCTGGACCTGTACGCAGAACACAACAGACCGAGGGCAAGACAACGCCGCCGGACAAACCAGTCCAGATTACTAACGAGAAATTACCAACAAAGTTTGAATCAAATTGTTAGGACGAGAGGGCAAGCAGAATACATGGCTTCATCGCCGCAGCGGTGATTGCTTGGAACGCCGGCAGGACAGAGAGGGCGCGAAGGATCGCCGATGCCTGCAGGCCCGCTGCCTAGCCGCACAGCCATAGCTTATGGCAGCTCTCGGCTACCATGTGAGCGGGCGGTACGAAGCGGTCGGTGTCGGGGCGATCGGTGACGGGATTGACCGGCGCATCATCCCGGCGAACCTTTTCTTCAAGCAGCGAGCGAAGCTCGGCCGGCTGCACGCGGTCGCGCTCCATCACGAGCTTGACCATCGGATCGCTCAAAAGCTCATCCAGGGTGTTGATTCTGTCCTTCATCCGTCGCCTCCTCGACTGCCGACCCGCACGTAATAGATAGGCGGCAATGATGGCTCGCCAATGACGCTTTGCCGGCGATCTCGTGTCCCGGATGAAAAAAATTGGGCACTCCCTGTGCTTCAGTTCGCCTGTGCTTCGGTTCGCCTGTGCTTCAGTTCGCCTGTGCTTCAGTTCGGGGGTGGGGCGCCTTCATATTGCGGCAGTCCGTCGTCGAGCTGTACCCAGGGCTGCTTCGAGGCGGTCCACATATGCATCTGTGGCTTGAACACGGAAGGATCGTCAAGCGAGCCGGAGGTGACGCCGATGATGCCGGCGGAGTCGCGCCGGGAAAACAACGTCGTGCCGCAGCCCGGGCAAAAGCCGCGCTTGAGATCGGGCGAGGAATTCACCAGCGCCACCGGTCCTTCTGTCGTCACGTCGTCGATGCGGAACAGCACGCGGGCGTTGAAGGCCGCGCCCAACGCCTTCTGGCAAAGCCGGCAATGGCAGACGCGCTCGTTGATCGGTGCAGCATCAGTGCGATAGCGCACCGCCCCGCACAGGCAGCCACCCTGATACCCGGCCATATCTGCACCCCTCATTATCTGCACCCCTCATTATCTGCATCCCTCATTCTGAAGATTGGCGGCAAGGTAGCTGCCGGTATAGCAGCGTCAATTGAAAAGCTTTGATGGCGCCATCTGTTGGCGTGATGCGGCCGGCGGGACTTGCGGTGCGGTTTCAGCAGCCGCTCTGCTGTTCTGGTCAGGCGTGACGTGAAACAAGCGTCGCCGGCCATCTCCGGAGACGGCCGGCAGGCAGTTGTCAGGCGGTCAGTTCGTTTCGCTGACGATCTCGTCCCAGGTCTTGACCTTGGTCTCGCCATTGAGAAAGGGCAGCGCGGCAGCCACCAGTTCCGGCGCGAAGAACACGTCGTAATGGGTGCGGTTCGGCAGGATGGCCAAGCGGTTCTGCGACAGGTTCTCGCGCATCCAGCCGGCGTCCTTCAGCCCGCCGCCGAGCATCTGATAGAACTTGATCTCATGCTCGGGCCGGTACATGTCGCTGTCGCCAAAAACCAGCATGACCGGCATCTTCAGCTTCGCCACGTCGGCGGAGTAGTCGTAGTCCTTGCGCATATGGGCGCCCAGTTGATCGAGCAGCTTCGGAAAGTCCTGCGGATGCGGCGCAACCGCCGCGTAGGACTTGTACATCGGCGTGTCCTTCATCATGTCGGCCATCGCCGCGCCGACCTGCGCCTGCTGGGTGCGCATGTCGGCATAGAAGCCGTCCGAGGCATAGCCGGTCGAGACCAGGACCAGCCGGCGCACGGCTTCGGGATGCTGGACGGCCATGCGGAAGGCAACGCCGCCGCCCAGCGAGTAACCGATGACATCGACCTGCTCGTAGCCGAGCGCCTTGACGATCGCCGCCATGTCGTCACCCATCGCCTCCAGGCTGAGCGGCCGGTCGCCGAGCGCGGTGCGGCCGTGACCATGCAGGTCGACGCCGATGACGGTACGGTTTTCGGCAAACTTCGGCAGGATCGGCGCGAACATGTCGGTCGTGCCCAGACCACCATGCAGCAGAAGCAGCGGCTCGCCCTTGCCGTAGACGGCATAATAGTAGTTCAGGCCGTTGATCGGCAGCAGGCCGGATTTCGCCGGCTTCGGCATTGCTTTCGTTTCGGTCATGGCGGGCTTTGCCTCCTCGGCTTTGGTGGAGCTCGGCGCAGCGAAGAACGCTGCGGCCGAGACGAAAATGGCGAAAAATATCGATCTGGACATGTCGGCCTCCTCCCCTTCTTGCCGGTGGATCAAAGCCGCTTAGCGACTTCTTCGAGCTGGTCGGCACATTGGCTCCAGCCCTCGTGAAAGCCCATTTTTTCGTGCTGTTCGCGGTCGGCGACGCTCCAATGGCCGACCCGTACGATGTAGCGGGTCTTGCCCGTGCCCTCGTCCTCGAGTGTCACCACGCCGGTCATAAATGGCTTTTCGGAAGGCTCCCACGCCTTGGTATAGGCATCGGTGAAGACGAGCTTCTTGCCTGGCACGACTTCGAGGAAGACGCCGGGGTTCGCGAACTCGTTGCCGTCGGGACCGGCCATGACGATCAGGCTGGAGCCGCCGGTGCGAACGTCCATCTCGGCGCGCGGCGTCGTCCACGGCTTTGGCGCGAACCATTGCGTTACGAGTTTCGGCTCGGTCCAGCAGCGATAGACGTTCTCGCGCGGCGCATCGATGATGCGGGCAAGAACCAGTTCACGGTCGGAGCTGGGGGCGATATCGAGCTTGGTCGTCATGATGGTCTCCTCACTTGCTGCTAAAGAGTTGGCTTGAATGCCCGTTTCCGTCTCAAGGACGAGTGGGCAACGCGCAGCCCGACAGGGTCTCGCGAAAAACTTCGCCTGGCCGATTCCGGCGGACGCCGAATGAGAGCTTAGTGGCGCTTGGCTTGCACCAGATAGGCGTCGATCTCGGCCTCGCCGAGCCACTTCGCCGCTTCCAGCCGGTGCAGGCCTTCGACCAGGATATGGCGCTTGCCGTCGTGGCGCACCTGGATCGGCGTCTTCATGCCGTTTTCCAGAATGTCCTCGGCCAGATGCCGGACGGTCTCGGGATGCAGTGTCTTCCTGCGCGCGGTCGGCACATAGATGTCGTCCACCTTAACCTTTTGCACTCTCAGCATGTCGGCTCCCGTGGCGGAAAAGGCCGCCCTTTGTGAGATAATCTGTTTGGCAGGCAAGGCCAAGGCCGGCTGTCAGCTATCGCTGGCCCGATCGTTTCCAATTGACGCTTGCCCGGCAGATGGTCGAAATGACGCGTTCGACCCTTCACAGGCGTTCATGACCAAGCTTCCTACCGAATTCCCCGATTTCGGACTGACGCCCCACCAGCGCCGGCAAGCCGTGCGCGGCCACTACTGGGAGTGGCCGGGCATGGATGGCGAACGCGGCGAGATCTGGTGCTACAGCGACCGTTTTTCATACAGCCGGGGCGAGACAGTGGCGCTGCATGTCAGTTCGACAGCCTCCAGCTTCAGCGTGGCGATCGTCCGCGACGGCGGCACCGAAACGAAAATGTTCGAGACGGCCGGGATCGCGGCGCGCTGGCAGGATACACCCGACCAATGTTCGGTCGTGGGCTGCGGCTGGGACGCATCGTTTGAATTCCGCGTCGGCGACGACTGGCCGTCCGGAGCCTACCGCGCCACGCTGACGGCGGATGGCCGCGACGGCAAGCCGATCCGCTGCTACCATCTTTTTATGGTTACCCCGCAGCCCGGCAAGAAACGCGGTCGTGTGCTGCAGGTTGCCGCCACCGGCACCTGGCTTGCCTACAACACTTGGGGCGGCTCCAATCATTACGAAGGCATCACCGGCCCGAACCGCGACCAGTATGCCCCAATGGTGTCGACGCAGCGGCCATGGTGCCGCGGCTTTGTTGTTCTGCCGAAAGAGGCGCCGCGCGTGCCGCTCGAGGTCGCCGTGCCGCCGAAGACCGCGCCGCGCTATCCGCATATGGAATGGGCTTTCGCCACCGGCCATTCGAAGAAATACGCCTCGTCCGGCTGGGCAAGCTATGACAGCCACTTCTTTCGTTTTGCCGAACGCGCCGGCTATGCCGTCGACCTTGCCAGCCAGCACGAATTGCATTTCTCGCCCGAAATCCTCGACGGCTATGACTGCGTCGTGTTCGTCGGCCATGACGAATATTGGACCTGGGAGATGCGCGACGCTGTCGATGCCCATGTCGAACGCGGCGGCCATGCGGCGCGCTTTGCCGGCAATTTCATGTGGCAGACCAGGCTGGAGGACGAGGGCCGCCGCCAGATCTGCTACAAATACCGCGCCCGCGACGAGGATCCGGCCTATCGGGGCGGCGACGTGAGCCGCGCCACGAATTCCTGGGAAGCGCCGGAAATCGGCCGGCCGGGTGCCATGACCTTCGGGCTCAATGCGACCAGGGGCCTTTACGCCGGCTGGGGCGGTTGCGCGCCGCGCGGCGTGCGCGGCTATCCGGTCTACCGGCCGGAGCATTGGGCGTTTGCCGGCACAGGCATCTACTACGGCGACCTGCTCGGCGCCGACAGCCATGTCTATGGCTATGAGGTCGATGGGCTCGATCACGAAATCCGTGGCGGCCTGCCTTACCCCACCCCCGACAGCGGCGCACCGGACGGGCTGCAAATTCTCGCGGTCGGCATGGCTGCCCAAGTCGAGGAGAGCGCCGACATCGCGTTCGAAGACCAGTTTCTCGGCGACGAGGACGGACGCTTCACCGCCGAAACGCTGTTCGGCGAGGCGAGCGAAGCCAATCTCGAAAAGGTCAAGCGCGGCAACGGCATGATCGTCAATTTCCCGCGCGGCAAGGGCGAGGTGTTCCACGCCGGAAGCTGCGAATGGGTCGCCGGCCTGCTAAGGCAGGACGCGATGGTCGAGCGCGTCACCAAGAATGTACTCGACCGCTATCTCGGAAAATCCTGACATGCTGAAGTCCCAGACCCCTGCCCCGGACACCGAGACGCGCCCGCCGTCGCATCTGTTCTATCTGTCCAGTTTGCGCAGGCCGCTGGTCGATCGCGCCGAAGGTATCTACATCTGGACACAGGATGGCCGTCGCTTCATCGACGGATCGAGCGGACCGATGGTCGCCAATATCGGTCATTCCAACCGCAACGTGCTCGATGCGATGAAGCGGCAGATGGACCGCGCCACCTTCGCCTACCGGCTGCATTTCGAGAACGAGCCGGCCGAGGAACTGGCGCGGGCATTAGCCGCCAAACTCCCCGAAGGCATGGACCGCATCTTTTTCGTCTCGGGCGGCTCGGAAGCGACGGAATCCTGCATTAAGCTTGCCCGGCAGTGGGCAGTGGCGACATGCCAGCCCAGGCGCTGGAAGGTGATCACCCGCTTTCCCTCCTATCATGGCGGCACGCTTGGTTCGCTGTCCGTCACCGGCGACGATGCGCTGGCCGAAACTTTTGCGCCTATGATGCAGGTCATGCCGACCGTGCCGGCGCCGGCCGCCTGGCGCGACCGTGACAATCTCTCGATGGAACAGCGCGGCATTCGCTACGCCGACATGCTGGAGGAGAAAATCCTCGCCGAGGGACCGGAAAGCGTCCTCGCCTTCATCATGGAGCCGGTCGGCGGTGCTGCCACAGCGGCGCTGGTGGCGCCGGACAGCTACTACCCGCGCATCCGCGAAATCTGCGATCGCTACGGCATCCTGCTCATCCATGACGAAGTGATGAGCGGTGCGGGCCGCACCGGAAAGTTCCTCGGCGGCGACCACTGGAACTGCAAGCCTGACATCGTCGCGCTGTCGAAGGGGCTAGGCTCAGGCTATGCGCCGCTTGGCGCGTTGGCCGCACCGATGCGGCTGGTGCAGCCGCTGCTCGCCTCCGGCGGCTTCCAGCATGGCCATACCTACGCCGGCAATCCGCTCGCCTGCGCCGCCGGGCTCGCCGTGCTCGGCGAGATGGATCGTCTGGACCTGATCGCCAACGCGGCTGACATGGGCGATATTTTGATGGCCGAGTTGAAGGGATTGGCCAAGCGGTTTCCGTTTATCGCCGACGTGCGCGGCAAGGGCCTGCTGCTAGGTGCCGAGATGGTCGCCGAACCCGATACGCTGAAGCCGATCGCACCGGCGAAGAAGGCCACCCAGCGTCTGCTCGACCTCGCCTATGAACGTGGCCTGATCATCTATGGGCGAAAGGTCAAGGGCGGCGTCGACGGCGACAATTTCATGGTGGCGCCGCCGATGATTGTCACTGCCGAGCAGATCGGCGAGATCGTCGCCATCATCGGCGACTCGCTGCAGGTGCTGGCCGGCGAGCTCGACCTGCCGGTCGAAAGCTGAAAATGGCGCCACGAAAAGTCATCATCACCTGCGCCGTCACCGGGTCGGTGCACACGCCGTCGATGTCGCCGCACCTGCCAGTGACGCCGGACCAGATCGCCGAAGAAGCGATCGCGGCCGCCGAAGCCGGCGCCTCGATCCTGCATCTTCACGCCCGTGATCCCGGGGATGGGCGGCCGACCGCCGATCCTGATGTGTTCATGCAGTTCCTGCCGCGCATCAAGCAGGCGACTGACGCGGTGATCAACATCACCACCGGCGGCTCATCGCTGATGACGCTCGACCAGCGGCTGGCCGCACCGCTCAGGGCCGAGCCCGAAATGTGCTCGCTCAATATGGGCTCGATGAATTTCGCGCTGTTCCCGATGCTCGACCGGCCAAGGCAATGGCAGTACGAGTGGGAGCCGAAACTGCTGGAAGCGACACGCGACACGATCTTCAAAAACACATTTGCCGATATGGAGACCGTGCTCGAAAGACTTGGAAAGGGCTGCGGCACACGCTTCGAATTTGAATGCTACGATGTCGGCCACCTCTACTCACTGGCGCATTTTCGCGACCGGGGGCTGGTGTCGGGACCGATGTTCATCCAGTTCGTGTTCGGCATTCTCGGCGGTATCGGCGCCGATCCCGACAATCTGGTCCATATGAAGCGCATCGCCGACAAACTGTTCGGCGACAGTTACCAGTTTTCGGTGCTGGCCGCCGGGCGCCACCAGATGCCAATGATCTCGATTGCGGCGGCGATGGGCGGCAATGTCCGCGTCGGGCTGGAGGACAGCCTTTACGACGGCCGCCAGCTGGCAAAGTCCAATGCCAATCAGGTGCGCCGTATCCGCAGTGTGCTCGACGGGCTGTCGCTGGACGTCGCCACGCCCACTGAGGTGCGCGAGATGCTGGCGCTCAAGGGTGGCGATAGGGTAGCTTTTTGAGACGATCTGAGATGCTTGCGTTCCGTCCCACCCCCCTCTGTCCTGCCCTCTTTGCCGCCACTTGGCATCTTCCCCGCAAGGGGGGAGATCGGATGTCCCAGTCGTTTTCGCCAATCGCGAACGTCGCAGGATGTGCGGGTAGATTGACGCTGCCAATCTCCCCCCTGTCGGAGGAGATGTCCGGCAGGACAGAGGGGGGTACCTTGGCGCCCCACTTATCGTGACCGATCCTGCAAACGACATTCTCATCCGGCCCGGCACCGTCGAGGACGTCGAAACGATCCATGCCGCAATCCTGCGACTTGGCGCTCATATCGGCGCGCCCGGGGAAATCACTTCTACGGCCGAGGACCTTCGCACCTATGGCTTTGGCGAAAACCCTGCCTTCTCGACGCTGATCGCCGAGGTCGGCGACGAGTTTGCCGGCCTGTGCCTGCATTTCCCGATCTTCTCGACCTGGATGGGGCGGCCCGGCGTTTATGTGCAGGACCTTTATGTCGAGGATCGGTTTCGCGGCCGCAGGATCGGCGAACGCCTGCTGCGGCGTGCCGCGCGAGAATGCCGGAAGGACGGCGGCGCCTATCTCAGACTGTCCGTCGATACCGACAATGAAACCGCCAAGGCCTTCTACGAAAGGCTGGGCATTGCCTGGTCGAGCTACGAGCAGGTGCAGAAGATCGTCGGCGACGCGTTCTTTGCCTTCGCCGATGCACCCGATGATGAGGAGCCAAGATGAAAGCCTTTTATGCCGAAGAGCAGAAGCGCCACGATCCCAAGGCGTTCCTCTCCAGCGGCGCCCAGAAACCCAATCCGGAAAAGCCGGAACGCGTCGAACGGCTGCTCGTCGGCGCCAAGGCCGCCGGCTGCACGATCGAACGGCCGAGAGATCACGGGCTTGGTCCGGTTGCGGCGGTCCATGCGCCCGAATACCTTGATTTTCTCGAGCACATCTTTGTGCGCTGGCAGCGCATCGAAGGCGCTTCGGCCGAAGTGATCCCCAACATCCATCCGATCGCGCGGGGCGGCTCTTATCCGGCATCGGCGGTCGGCCAGGCCGGCTACCACATGGCCGACACCGCTTGCCCGATCTCCGGCGAGACGTGGCGGAGCGCGCTGTGGAGCGCCTGGAGCGCGGTCGAGGCCGCTGAGGGCGTGATGTCGGGCGCACCGGCTGCCTATGCGCTCTGCCGTCCGCCCGGCCATCACGCCTTTGCCGATGTCGCCGGCGGCTTCTGCTTCATCAACAATTCGGCGGTCGCGGCACAGGTGCTCCGCAAGCAAGCTGCGCGGGTGGCGATCCTCGACGTCGACCTGCATCACGGCAACGGCACGCAAGGCATTTTCTACGCACGGCCGGACGTGCTCACCGTCTCGCTGCATGCCGATCCGGTGCGCTTCTATCCGTTCTTCTGGGGTCATGCAGACGAACGCGGCGAAGGAGCCGGACTCGGCTACAATTTCAACCTGCCGCTGGCGCGCAAATCCGGCGATGCCGCGTTCCTCGAAGCACTCGACGTGGCGTTCCAGCGTATCCGCGCCTTTGCGCCGGAAGCGCTTGTCGTGGCGCTCGGCCTCGACGCCTTCGAGGGCGATCCGTTCGGCGGACTATCGCTGACGACGCAGGGCTTCTCGCGCATCGGCGAGGCTATCGCCGGTCGCGGCCTGCCGACGGTAATCGTCCAGGAAGGCGGCTATCTCTGCGACGAACTCGGCGACAATCTTACTGCCTTCCTCACCGGGTTCGGCGGCGGCAAGAAACGCTAATATCAGCCGGATGTCGCGTCAGGATCGCTCCTGTCGCAGCATCGCGATAACCCGATGCACGCTCTCCAGCGTCTCGTCGATCTCGGACGCCGTATTGTAGTGGGCGATGCCGATGCGTATGACGCCTTGCTCGGCCGGAATGCCGAGCTGATGCACGATCTCCCAGGCGTAGTTGTGGCCGGACCACAGGAAGATGTTGTCCGCATTCATCTGCCGTACGATCGTCTCCGGCACGATGCCGTCGACGGTGAACGAGACCGTCGGCACGCGCTCCCCGATACACGCCGGATCGGTGATACCGTGGATCGTCAGGCCTGAAACGTCCGACAGCCCGTCGATCAGCCTTTGCGCCAGCGGATTTTCGTAAGCTGTTGATGTTTCGAACGCCTTGGCGATCCTGGCGCGGCGCGAACCGCCTGCCGCCGCGCCCAGCTCCGCAAAATAATCGACCGCGGCCGTCAGTCCGGCCATCAGTTCGATCTGCGGCGTGCCGAGTTCGAACCGCTCCGGCAGAGCATTGGACGAACAGCGGCATTTATACGGTTTCAGGGCGTCGATGACGTCAAGTCTGCCCCATAGGATGCCCATGTGCGGGCCGAAGAATTTATAGGCCGAGCAGATTAGGAAATCGCAGCCGAGATCCCTGACGTCGATCAGGCCGTGCGGCGCGAACTGCACGGCGTCGACATAGACCAGCGCGCCGGCCTGCTTGGCAATGCGCGTCAGCGCCTTCACCCGGTTGATCGAGCCGGTCAGATTGCTGGCGTAGTTCAAGGCGACCAGTCGCGTCCTGTCGGTGAGCAGCGCAGCAAGCGCCGCCTCCTCGATCTGCCAGCTCTGCTGGTCGAAAGGCAGCCAGCGCACGACAAGGCCAAGGTCTTCGGCCAGCTGCAGCCAGGGCGATACGTTGCCTTCGTGGTCCATGCGGGTGAGGATGATCTCGTCGCCGGGCTGCATCGTGCAGCCAAGCGTGCGCGACATGTGATAGGTCAGTGTCGTCATGTTGGCGCCGATGATGATTTCCTGCGGGCTCGCAGCACCGAGGAAATCGGCCATCGCCGCATGGGCGTCGTCGACGATCTGTTGCGCCGCAATCGTGGTTTCGAAGAAGCCGCCGAGATTGGCGTTTGTGGTCAGCAGGCAGCGTGACACCGCGTCGGCTACCGCTTGCGGCACCTGGGTGCCGGCCGGGTTGTCGAGATAGATGCGGCGACGGCCCTTGTCGGTCAGCGACAGTGCCGGGAATTTCTCGCGCACGACCTCAATCGGAAAAGTCACTTTTTCTCCCTCCCTCTTGTAATCGTTTGGCAATCACACCTTACAGCGCCGGAAAGCAGCTCACGGACACGGGTTGCCGACACGCTGGTGGATTGCGTCGACCGCCTTCTGCATTTCCTCGGTCCAGACGACATCGGCGGAAGACAGCGCCATTTCGAGCTGCGAAAGGGTCGTCGCGCCAATGAGGCTCGAAGTGACGAAAGGCCGGCTCGCGACATAGGCGTTGGCAAACAGTGCCGGCTCCATGCCGAATGAGCGCGCCAGCTCGTTGTACTCGAGCTGCGCCTCCGCGGCATTGGGCGTCTCGTAACGCTGACCGCGGTTGAAGAGCTGAGAACGCGAGCCCAGCGGCCGCGCGCCATGGTCGTACTTTCCGGTCAGGTAACCTTGTCCCAGCGGCGAATAGGCGAGCAGGGAAACCTGTTCGCGCTCGCAGACTTCGGCAAGATTCACCTCGAAGCCGCGGTTGACGAAGTTATAGGCGTTCTGCAGCGACACCAGCCGCGGACCTAGGCCCTTGTCGGCTTCGGCGATGAACCGCATGACGCCCCAGGAGCTCTCGTTCGACAGGCCGAAATGGCGGATTTTTCCGGCCTTCACCAATTCGTCGAAGACGGCGAGGGTCTCGGCGATCGGCGTCTCGCCGGCCGGTGTGCCGACGGCATCGGCTCGCAGCGGCACGGCGCCGACGCGGTTCGGGTTGGCGCCCCACGGCACGGCGCGCTCCGGCCAATGGATTTGATAGAGATCGAGATAATCGGTGTTGAGCCTGGTCAGCGATTTTTCGACGGCATCCAAGATGTCGGCGCGCACCAGCTTCGACGGACGCCCGCCGCGGAACCATGCATTGGCGGTGCGGCCAACCACCTTCGAGGCGAGGATCACCTGATCGCGGTTGCCTTTCGCTTTCATCCAGCTGCCGATGATCTTCTCGGTCCAGCCTTGCGTCTCCGCCTTGGGCGGGATCGGGTAGAGCTCGGCAGTGTCGATGAAGTTGATGCCGCGCGAAAAGGCCAGATCCATCTGGGCGTGGCCGTCCGCTTCGGTGTTCTGCTGGCCCCAGGTCATCGATCCCAAGCAGATCTGGGAAACAAGAAGATCGGTCCGACCGAGGCGGCGTTTGTGCATGGAACTTTCTCCGGCGGGAAGTTTTTGCGCGGCTGCGCGGGGAGGAAGGCACAGCATACAGGAATGCGAGGGCTGTCTCCAAGCCCGCCGCCAATCGCCGACGACTTTTCCATGAAATCCAGCCAACGGCTACGCAGCAGACAACAAAAAGCCGGACTGCATTTTTCATGCAGTCCGGAATTTCGCCAGGAATGGCGAGGAAAAACCGGCCCTGTGCCGGCGTTCAGCTATACGGTCCGTCCGCGCCGGAAGTTTCACCGGTAATCAAAAAAACCTGTGCAGCATGGCTGCCATGCAAATGCTGCACTGCACAATTGTCATGATTTGCTTATATTGCGACTCGGGGAGGACCAACCAGGGGCTTGAATCATGGGTTTTCTCACTGAAATGTTCGCCCGTCCGCGTCCGCAGGAACATCTGCGCTACCGCGCGGCTCTGGCGCTGCTTCATTCGATGAGCAATGCCGACCGTGCCGACATCGGCATCAAACCAGCCGATTTTCCGCGTGTCGCTCGCGAAATGTCCTCACGTTAGTCACGGATATCCCGGCTCGACCGGGATATCTCCTCGCCATTCTTCAACGCGATCCCATGAAAATCGCCTTGCTCAGCGGCACGCCATTGTGGCGCAGGATGTCGTAGGCGGTGGTCACGTGGAAATAGAAATTGGGCATGGCGAGATGCAGCAGATACTGCATGCCGGCCATCGAGAACTCGCGCTGGCCAAGCTTCAGCTCGATCATTCTGTCATCGGAGCCGTCCATATCGGCAGCCGAAAATGTCGCCAGATGGTCGACGGTCTTGGCGATGCGCGCCTGGAGATCGGCAAAGCTCGCCTCGCTGTCCTCGTATTTCGGCACCTCGCGGCCGGCAAGCCGCGATGGCGCGCCCTTAGCGTGGTCGGTGGCGATCTGCACCTGCCTGGTCAGCGCGTACATGTCCGGCGCCAGCCTCGACGTCAAAAACACCTGCGGATCGATCTTGCGGTCGAGCGCATTCTGCTCGGCGATGTTCAGCACGTTGGATAGCGCCTTCAACCTGGCCGAAAACACCGGAACGGACGCTTCGTACATCGATATGGTCACATGAATCTCCTATCCGGCGGGAACGCCGAGGGCGGCACCTAGCGCCTCCGCGGGCGATTCTTCAAGCGCCACCACGTCGCCGCAATCGGTATGATAGGATTCCCATCTGGTGGAGATTCCCGATGAGAAGCGCCCTTTTCGCAGCGACCGCTTTTTTCTCCCTTGCCGTGACAGGCCAGCCAGTGCTCGCCGCCGAAGCGCCCTATGTCGACGACAGGTCGAACGCCGAAGCGGTCATCCGCTCGTTCTACAGCGCCATCAACCGGCAAGAATTCGCGCGCGCCTGGGACTATTTCGGCGAAACCAAGCCGGCCAAGGATTTCGGCGCCTTCGTTAAAGGCTATGACGGCACCGACACCGTCGAAGTCAAAACCGGTGGTGTGTCCGAAGACGGTGCGGCCGGCAGCATCTATTACAATGTTCCGGTCGCCATCCGGGCGACAGCCAAGGACGGCAGCGAAAATGTCTTTGCCGGTTGCTATACGTTGCGCCAGATCAACGCCCAGATCCAGGAACCGCCATTCCGCCCGATCTTCATCGACAAGGGCGCGCTGAAACCATCCAAGGCCGATTTCGAGGACGCGGTGCCGGCAAGCTGCGGCGACGGACCGCCGCCGCCGAAGAAAGATGCGGCGCTGGAGCAGGTCAAGAAAGCGTTTGCAGCCACCTATGGCGAACAATGCGACAAGGAAATGCCAGGCGGCGAGCCCTTGGCAGAGCCGGACGCCTACTCCCTCCGCTACAAGTATCCGGGCTCCGAGGCCGACGAGCCGGAACTCGAGACGCGGCTATTCCGCTTTTTCTGCTCGATGGCCGCCTATAATGAGAGTGTCGTCTACTATGTCTACGACGACGTATCAGGCGTCCGGCAGTTGCAGTTCGCCTCGCCGGAACTCGATATCCACTATGAGAACAACAATAGCGAAGGTAAGGTCGAGGCGATCAACGTCATTGGCTTCCAGACCGACGACCAGCTGGTCAATTCCGAATATGACGACGCCACCAAGACGATCTCGTCGCTCAACAAGTGGCGCGGCGTCGGCGATGCCTCGTCAGTCGGGACCTATCTGTTTCGCAACGGCAATTTCTCGCTGGTGCAGTACGATGTCGACGCCTCCTATGACGGCGAGATCAACCCGCAGACGGTGGTGGACTACAACACCGCGCCTTAAGGGGCCTTCGACAGCATCCAGTTGAGCGTGCCGCGCCAGTCGGTCATGCGGATCGGCGTACCGTGCGTGCCCGTCTCGAAGCGGACAAAGCGGGCCGGATAGGTTTTCGATTTGGTCAGGATCGAACGGAAGAAGGCTTCCTGTTTCTCGACTGCAAACACCGGGTCCTTGCTGCCCTGGCCAAAGAAGACCGGAACACGGCGCTTGAAGGCCAGACTCGAGAAGAAACTTTCATCCCACAGCGAACCGAGCAGCAGCAGCCCGTCGATGCGGCCGCCCGTATTCTTGCGGGCGGCAAGCTTCCAGCACAGTGCGCCGCCCATCGAGCCGCAGGCAACGAAGATCTTCGCGTCCGGCGACCGTTCGGCATAGTGACCGATCAGCGCGGCGATTTGGGCAGCACCTGTGTCGCCGAAATCGGAAAAGTCCGGCGACAGATAGAGGCCGCCATTGCCGGCCATCAGGTTCTTGATGCGGTTGAAATTGCCACCGAAGGTGAAATCGTCGACGCCCTGCTTACGGCTGCCGCCCTGTCCATGCAAATAGAGCACGATGATGGCAGCACCTTGCGTGCGACCGACGGCGACGTGGCGGATATTGCCGGCGTCGGTCTTCAGCAGCAGATCCTGCTGCACCTTGCGCACACCGGTGTCGACATATCGCGGCTGCGCGCGGCGCTCCGGCACCTTGTCGCGAGCGTTGATATCGCGCAGCTCGCGATAGTCGACGACAGTATAGGCGCCCTCGGAAGAGAGGATGGCCGGATAGGCGAACAGGTCGTCCTTGAAGGGCTTTAGCGACAGCGTTTGACCGTACGCCAAACCCGAAAACAAAAGAAAAATCAAGGTCAGAAGCTGTAAACGGAGAGCCATCCCTCAGGGATGCGTTTTTCGGCCTCGGTTTGTCAATCCTGCAGCACGCCGCCGGCGCCTTCCAGCGCCTCGCGGGTGTCAACATCGATCGACGCACCCTTGCCGATCTCGACATCGACGACATCGAGCCCTTCGGCCTCGACTAGATGGCGCGCGCCGGTATCGCCTTCGAGATGAGCGATCGCCGCAAACAGTGAGCGCGGCAACAGCACCGGGTTGCCTCGCTTTCCCTCATGAGAGGCGCGCACGACCGATCGGCCCTCGGACTTGCGGAATTCATCGATCAGCCTGTCGAGATCGGCTGACGCGACGCCAGGCATGTCGCCAAGCACGATCATGGCACCGGCAGCGTCGCCGGCAACTTTCGCGATGCCGGCCTTCAGCGACGAAGACAGGCCGTCAGCGAAATCCGGATTGTCGGCGAAGGTGATGTCCAGGCCCGACAGCGCTGTCCGCACGCGCTCGCGCTGATGGCCGGTGACGACAATTGTATCAGAGGCTTTCGAGCCGAGCGCGCGCTCGGCGGTGCGGCGGACCAGCGGCTTGCCGTCGAACAGCGCCAGCAGCTTGTTCGGGCCGCCCATGCGGCTGGAGCGGCCGGCGGCCAGCAGCACGACATCGACCTTCAACTCGGCTCTGGCCGGCAGCGGCTCGCGCGGCTGTGGCCGCGTCGGGATTTCCATCAACAGACCGCCGACACCCATGCCGGCGATATCCTTGGCCGTCACGTCGAGGCCGGCGATCAACCGGTCAAGAACCCAGTCGAAGCCGTTCTCCTTGGGGCTGCGGGCGCAGCCCGGTGCGCCGATGACGCGCTTGCCGCCAAGCGTACCGAGCACCAACAGATTGCCAGGATCGACAGGCATGCCGGCGCGGATGACGATGCCGCCGGCCTTCTCGATCGCCGCCGGGACGACGTCGCCAAAATCGCTCATCGCCGAGGCGCCGAAGATCACCACCATGTCGTTATCGCGCGCCAGCGAGACCGCAGCCTCCGCAACGGTGCCAACGTCGTGCGGCGTGCGGCGCTCCGCCGTCAGCCGGCCGCCCGACCGCGCCAAGCGGGCTTCGGTGACACGCAACGTCTTGTCGAGCACGCTCTGCTTGATGCCGGGCAGAACCGTCTGGATGACGCCGACACGGACCGGCTGATAGACATTGACGGCAAAGATCTCGCCGCCGGCGCAGATCCTCGCCACCGAATCGACCAGCATGGAGCTGACCGCGAAGGGAATGATCTTCACCGTTGCAACCATCTGGCCCTTTTCAACCGGCGCGTGCTGCGCCAAGGTGGCGATGGTGATCGTCGGATCAACGGCGTTGATGGCGTCGATCATCGCCGCATCGACGGTGAAGATGCCGGCCGCCTGAGCGTGGAGATTAACCCGGCCGGTCGAAGCGGACTTGGCCTCGATGTTGCGATGAATCATGCTGTCCGCGATCTTTTCGGCGGCAGCGTCCTCGCTCAAATCGTCGGGAGCGAGAACAGCCGCGACAACCTCCGAAATCCCTGCTGCCTTGAGCAAAGATACATCATCGGCGTTCAGCCGATGCGCCTTGCGGAAGCGCCGTTCTCCGGCGGTGGTGGCGTGCGCCAGCACCGCGCCTTCAGCCGTATCTACGGGGATCGGCCCAAACTTCACGCCGCCGCGTCCTTCGCTTCGAAGCCGCGCGAACGAAATGCCTTGATCGCTTGCGCCAGCACCGCGACGGCGATCTCTGCCGGGCTGGCAGCGCCAATGTCCAAGCCGATCGGCGCGTGGATGCGGGCGATCTGGTCGGCGGTCGCGCCCAATGCCAGCAGGCGCTCGACGCGCTTAGCATGGGTCTTGCGGCTGCCAAGCGCCCCAACATAGAAGCAGTTGGCGTCGAGCGCCGCCTTCAGCGCGAAGTCATCGATCTTCGGATCATGGGTGACGGCTGCCAACGCCGTATAGCTGTCGAGCGGCTGGCGCGAAAGCACATCCTCCGGCCATTCGGCATGCAGCGCGACATCGGGAAAGCGGTCTGATGTGGCGAAGGCCGTGCGCGGATCGACGATCTCGACGGGATAGCCGGCGATCTTGGCCATCGGCGCCAGTGCCTGGCTGATATGGACGGCGCCGATCACCATCAGGCGCGGCTGCGGCAGGTGGGCGTTGAGAAAGAAGGTTCGCCCTTCCGCCTCGACCGAGCCCGAATTGCCTGACCGAAACGCCTTGGCGATCGCAGCGCCCAATTCGCCGGCGACCTGATCGCCCTCGCGCACGATGCGGTCGCGGCCGTCGCCGAGATCGGTGACCAAGATCGCCGCGCGGCGGGCGCGGCGTTCGACGTTCAGCGTTTTCAGCGCGTAGGGATCCATCGTGTCTGGCCTAACCTAAGCGCTCGACATAGACTTTGATGCGGCCGCCGCAGGACAGTCCGACCTGCCATGCGGTCTCGTCGGCAACGCCGAATTCCAGCATCTTTGCCTTGCCGCTGTCGATGACATCGATCGCCTCGGTGACCACCGCGCCTTCGACGCAGCCACCCGAGACAGAGCCGTGGAAATTGCCTTCCGCGTCAATGACCAGATGGCTGCCGACCGGGCGCGGCGCCGAGCCCCAGGTCTCGACCACGGTAGCAATGGCAACATCCTTGCCGTCTTTCATCCAGCCTTCCGCAATGATCAGCGGATCGCGCGCCTCATCAAGATAAATGCTGTTTTCCATCACCGTTTCTCCCGGAGGAAACATATGGCTATGCGGCGCTTCTCGCGCCACCCTCAATCCATCTGCGTGGGTCGACGGAGCGCGCCGAATTCTTGTCCAGCGACGCGCACAGATCGGCGAGCGCGTCGAGATTGTGCACCGAGCGGAACTCGTCGACATGCGGCAGCATTGCTTTGACGCCGCGGGCGCGCGCCTCGAAGCCGTCGAAGCGCAGCAGCGGGTTCAGCCAGATCAGCCGCCGGCAGGATTTGTGCAGGCGTTCCATTTCCTCCGACAGGCCGGCAACGTCGTCACGCTCCAGCCCGTCGGTGATCAGGAGAACCACGGCGCCCTGCCCCAGCACACGCCGCGACCACAACCGGTTGAATTCGGCCAGCGTATCGCCGATACGGGTGCCGCCCGACCAGTCCATCACCGCCGCCGAACAATCGGCGAGTGCCGCGTCAGGATCGCGATGGCGCATCTGCCGCGTCAGATTTGTCAGCCTGGTGCCGAAGACGAAGGCGTGCACGCGCCGGCGCTTTTCCGTCAGCGCATGCAGGAAATGCAGGAAAATGCGCGTGTACTGGCTCATCGAACCGGAAATATCGGCAAGCACGACCAGCGGCGGGTGAACCTCGCGCGGCGACCGGAATTTCGGCAGGATCAGTTCGCCGCCTGTCCGCGCGGCCGAGCGCATCATGGCGCGCGGATCGATACGTCGGCCATGCGCGTTGGATTTGAAACGCCGTGTCCTGACCATGTCGAAGGGCAGCCGCAACTCGGCGATCGCCTTCTTGGCGTCAGTCATCTCGGCGGCGTTCATCTGGGCAAAATCCTTGCCCCTCAGCACCTCGTTCCCGGAAAACGTGAAGCGAGCGTCGACCTCGATCTCGGGGATTTCCTGCACCGGCTGGTTCTTTTGGTGGCCCTCGAACATTGCCTGGCTGACGCGGGTTTCCGCAGCCCGCGGCTTTTGCTTCTCACGACTGTTCGGCGCAACTGGCGAAAACATCGCCAGCATCTTTTCGATCAGCTCGTGCGATTTCCAGAACAGCCGGAAAGTCTCGTCGAAGGTAGGGTGATCCTCGTGCCGCGACACCAGTACGGCGTGCAGCGTCCAGTAGAAATCGTCGCGAGAGCCGATACCGGCGGCCAGCACCGCCTCGATCGCATCTTTTACCGAGGCCGGGCCGACCCGCATGCCGGCCTTGCGTAGGGTGCGGGCGAAATAGACGATGTTATCGGCGATCCTCCCATCGGACGTGGCCTCTTTCGGTTCGGGACGCGGCGTTGCCATCGCCTACTCCGCCGCCGAAAGCTCGGCCTTCACCTCGTTGAGGATGCGCCGGCCTTCGCCCTGTTCTATACGGGCAATGTCGTCCTGGTATTTCAACAGCACGCCGATCGTGTCGGAAACGGTTTCCGGATCGAGCGCCACCTTGTCGAGTTCGGTCAGCGCGCCTGCCCAGTCGATGGTCTCGGCAACCCCCGGCACCTTGAACAGCTCGATCTGGCGCAGCTTCTGAATGAACGAAACCACCTCTGCCGACAGCCGGCTGTTGGCCTGCGGTACTTTTCTGCGCACTATCTCCAGCTCGCGCTCGGCATTCGGGTAGTCGACCCAGTGATAGAGGCAGCGGCGCTTCAGCGCGTCATGGATCTCGCGGGTGCGGTTGGTGGTGATGATGACGATCGGCGGTTCCTGCGCCTTGATCGTGCCGAGTTCGGGCACCGTCACCTGGAAGTCGGAGAGAATTTCGAGCAGGAATGCCTCGAAGGCCTCGTCGGTGCGGTCGAGCTCGTCGATCAGAAAGACCGGGGCGGCGCCCGCCTTGCCGGTCAGTGCGTCGAGCACCGGGCGGCGGATCAGGTATTTTTCGGAAAAGACGTTGCGCTCCATGTCGGAGCGGTCGACCTTGCCGGCCGCCTCTTCCATGCGGATCTCGATCATCTGCGCGGCGTAGTTCCACTCGTAGACGGCGGACGAGACGTCGAGGCCTTCATAGCATTGCAGGCGGATCAGCCGGCGGCCGAGCGCTTGCGCCAGCACCTTGGCGATCTCGGTCTTGCCGACGCCGGCCTCGCCCTCAAGGAACAGCGGCCGCTTCATGCGCAGCGATAAGAACAGCACGGTCGCCAGTGACCGATCCGCCATATAGTCCGCACCGGTCAGCAGATCGAGAGTCTCGTCGATCGTCGGCGGCGCCGGGCGTGGTTTCAACTCGGTCATTCTCTCTCCGTGGGTGCAGCCATCCAGGGCCTCTACAGAGCGTGATAGCCGCGGTCGTGATAGATCAGCGGCCGCAAATTATCGCCGGTGCGCAGGCCTGTCACCTTGCCAAAAAGCACACGGTGGGTGGCCAGATCCTTGGTGTCGATCAGTTCGCAGTCGAACACGGCGAGCGCGCCCTTCAGCGTCGGCGCACCGGTCGAGATCACGTCCCAATCGCCCAACGCGAAACGTTCCTCGACGGGCAGACCTGTGAGGCCGGAAAAGCCGACCGACAGCGCCTCCTGGTCCGAAGCCAGCGTGTTCAAGGCGAACCTGCCATTCTTCACGAACGGCTCATTCTTGGGATTTTCGCAATTGAGGCAGACCAGGATGGTCGGCGGCGTGTCCGAGACCGAACAGGCTGCAATGACAGTCGCACCGCGCCTGCCGGCGGGACCGTCGGTGGTAACCACATGGACGTGGCCGGCAAAATGGCTCATCGCGTCGCGATAGGCCTGCGGCCCTATGTCGTTCTTCTTCAGCACCGGCGATTTCCATTGGTTTGAAGCGAGGTGAACCGAACCGCTATATATGGCGGCATATTGAATGCCACAAGCGAAGTGGTTGACATGCATCTTGAATTTCGCGTGTTGCGTGAAAGCTGACCAGCCTTTAGGTCTTGGCAGGAAGTGGCCCCGGCAAACAGGCGACCGCGGCAGAGGAATTCTTCGCTCGCATGCGACCCAGGACAACGACAATAGCGGTGCTGGCCTGGCTGTCTCTCGCTGGTGATGCGAACGCTGAGACGCTGCTGGTCGGCGTCGCAGCACCACTGTCCGGGCCGTCGGCGATCCTCGGCAAGCAGATCGAGGCGGGCGCTGGCCTGGCGGCAGCGGCGAACGGCGCTCAACTCAAGGTTGTCGACGACGCCTGCACGGCCGATGGCGGGGCTGCCGCGGCGAGGGAATTCGCTGCGGCGAAAGTCGGCGTGGTCGTCGGCTTCCTCTGCACCGAGGCGATCGAGGCGGCACTGCCGATCCTGAAGGACGCCAACATACCGGTCATCACCGTCGGCGTGCGCACCGAAAGCCTGACCGACCGGCGCGCCAAGACCGGCTGGCCGATCTTTCGTCTCGGGCCGCGCGGCGACGACGAGCGCAACGCAGTCGCCTCCATCCTCACCCGCCAATGGCAGAACGAACTGTTCGCCGTCGTCGACGACGGCACCATCTACGGCCGCGAAATCGCCGAGACGCTTCGGGCGGCAGCCGAGCAGGCGGCGCTGAAACCGGTGTTCGTCGACACATTCCGGCCGCAGCTCGACAACCAGATCGGGCTGATCGGGCGGCTGAGGAAAGCCGGCGCAACGCATGTCTTCGCCGGCGGCGACGGCGACGACATCGCCATCATGGGTCGCGACGCCGGCCAGCTCGATGCCGGAATCACCTTTGCCGGCGGCGAAGCGCTGCGCACACCGCCCGGCGACGTGGCTTATGCCAGGGGCACGCTGATGATCGCGCCGCCCGAATGGGATGATGTCGCCGCCTCCAAGGTGCTCGACAGCTTTGCCGCGCACAAGATCGTGCCGGACGGCTACACGCTGCCGGCCTTTGCGGCGGTCGAGATCGCCGAAGCGGCGACGGCGCTGGCGGAAACCTCCGGCAAGCCATTGGCCGATGCGCTTACCGCGCATGACTTCAGCTCCGCGATCGGGCCTATCCGCTTTGACGGCAAGGGCGACTTGACCGAGAACCTCTATCGGGTCTTCCGTTTCGACGGCGCGCATTTCGTGCCGGCGGAGGCCAAATGATGTTTCGGACAGGGCCGCGCAATCTCATCACCGATGTCGCCGGCCTGCGCGTCGGCAACGCTTCCGACGTGAGGCTGAAGTCCGGGGTGACCACCATCGTCTGCGACGAACCGGCGGTGGCCGGTGTCCAGATCCTGGGCGGTGCGCCGGGCACCCGCGAGACCGACCTGCTCGAGCCGCACAATTCGATCGAGGCGATCCATGCTGTGGTGCTTTCGGGCGGTTCGGCCTTCGGTCTCGACGCCGCCGCGGGCGTACAGGCGGCACTGCGTGAAAGGGGCATCGGTGTCGAGGTCGGCGGCTTTCGCGTGCCGATCGTGCCGGCGGCGATCTTGTTCGACCTGCGCAATGGCGGCGACAAGGACTGGGGTCGCTATCCGCCCTATCGCGATCTCGGCTATGAGGCGGCACAGGCAGTCGGCATCGATTTTCCGCTCGGCACTGTCGGCGCGGGCAGTGGTGCGTTGAGTTCCGGCCTGAAGGGCGGCCTCGGATCGGCCTCGACGGTGCTCGACAGCGGCGTCACCATCGGCGCGCTCGCCGCCGTCAATCCGACCGGCTCGGTGACGATCGCCCAAACACGCCACTTCTGGGCAGCGCCCTTCGAGATCGGCGACGAGTTCGGCGGGCTTGGCTATCCCTCGCCTATGCCGGAGGACGCGAAAACGATCCTGCTGAAGTTTCGCGACAAGCATATCGGGAAACGGGCGAAGGTCGGCGGCAACACGACCATCGCCATCATCGCCACGGACGCTGTCCTCACCAAGGCCGCCGCCAAACGCCTGGCGATATCAGCGCATGACGGCTTCGTGCGCGCCATTTGGCCGACACACACGCCGGCCGACGGGGATCTGGTTTTCGCGCTGGCGACCGGCAAGAGCGGCATCGAGCTCGCGCCCAATGACGCCATCGACCTCTACGCAGCGGCAGGCGCCACCATGGCGCGCGCCATCAGCCGCGGCGTCTTTGCCGCGACGCCAGCCGATGGCGACCTGTTTCCGGTCTGGTCGTCGCGCTGAATGCGCGCTGCCGTAATCAAAAAGGGGGTCGTCATTATTGGCCGTGATCAGGTGGGGTCGGATTTCTCTTCCTCGAATGTGACCGCAACATCCGATTTTGCCGACAGCCGCACTTTCTGGCCCTCGACTTCGGCTACGAGGCTGAGCGGAATGAAGTGGTGATGCCCCCTGTGAGCGCCCTCGCCGCTGTCGCGCTTGGTCAGCTTGATTCGTTGTCCCTCAACTTTGTCGACGGTGCCGACATGGACGCCGTCGGCGCCGATCACTTCCATATGTTCGCGAATGCTGGCTGCATCGGTCATTGTGGGTTCTCCATTTGAAGCTGCCAACATAAACAAATGACAGCGCGATTGGATGCATTGGGCCTGCGTCTCAGAGGGCACGACGTTTTGACGATGTCGTGATAGTGATCGAAACAACGCTGGCTGCTCAAACGGAATCCGATGCGAATTCTTGCCCTGTTTGCCGTTTCTCTCCTTGCCCAGTTTGCAATGTCGCTCGCCGCGCATACCGGCGACGTCGCCGAGCTTGAAATCCTCGGCTTCACTGGGGATGGCGGCATCTTCGCCTTCGAGGAATATGGTGTCCAGGACGGGTCGGGATTCCCCTATGCCAATCGCTATTACATCGACACGGCCGACGACAGTTTTCTCAAGGGCACGCCGATCAGGGTGCGGCTTGACAACGAGAACGCAACGCTCGACGCGGCGCGCCTTGCAGCTCGGCAGAAAGGCGAAGCTATCATCAAGCAGGCGGAATTGACCGCGAATCGCGGCATCACCGCCGGGTTCAACCCGGTGACCGAACTTTCGGCCGATCCGTTCCGCATGGTGGTCAACCCGCGGCCGATCTTTTCGCCGGTCGATGATCCGCTCGAGTTCCGGCTCGACGAGATCGGTATGAACGACACGGAAGCCTGCCAGAGCCTCGGCGAGATCAACGGCTTTCGTTTGCTGCGCATCGAGGCGAAAGACGGCGGCAAGACTGAGCTTCTGCACGAAGACAAGTCGATCCCTAAGAGCAGAGGCTGCCCGAACGGCTATCGGATCGGCGCGGTGCAGACATTTTCCATCCAGGGCCTCAGCGCCTATGCCGTGCTGATCGCGGTGCGCCAGTACGGCTTCGAAGGGCCGGACTATCGCTGGATCGCGGTGACCGGCCGGCTGTGACGCCGCTCCCCGCCATACACAACCGACTGGATCGTATCGGCAAGGCTTGCCATCGCCGCGCGCCGCGGTTTGCGGCGCCCTGCTGTGGGGCGCAGCGATGGGCGCCAGCGCGCTTGCCAATCTGCTGTTGGACGACTGGGAGACTCCGGCAAAGATCCGCCTCGTCTCGTTGCTCTATGCGGCCGGCGGAGCGCTCGCTTTTCCGGTTGGCCTGTTCCTGGCGCGGCTTGTCTCGCTCGGACGGCATTGGCAAGTTGCCTTGGCGGCCGCGTTTGTCTGCCTTCTTGCCGCTACGATCGGCCCCACCGGTGGGCTCTTTGCGCTGCAATACCGTTCCTACTATGCCCAGTGGCATGAACCTGCACTGACCATCGCCTGGTCCATCCAGTTCGTGCACACCGTGGCGACGGCGTTCTATCAATTCATCGTTCTGGGCATCCGGCTTTATTTTCCGCTCGGTTTCATCGCGCTAGCTCTCGCCAGCATCTGGTTTGCGCGGCAGCAGCGTTGAGCATTTTGTCCGGCTCTGTTAGGACGCGGGCGAATGCCCTCGCAAGTCAGGACTGACGGATGATTCCTCGCTACTCCCAGCCGGAAATGGTGGCCATCTGGTCGCCCGAAACCCGGTTCCGCATCTGGTTCGAGATCGAGGCCTACGCTTGCGACGCCCTGGCCGAGCTCGGCGTGATCCCGAAGGAGGCCGCCAAGACCATCTGGGAAAAGGGCGGGGCCGCGAAATTCGACGTCGAGGCCATCGACGAGATCGAGCGCGTGACCAAGCACGACGTCATCGCCTTCCTCACCCATCTCAGCGAATTCGTCGGGCCGGATGCCCGCTTCATCCATCAGGGCATGACATCCTCGGACGTTCTCGACACCTGCTTTGCCGTGCAGCTCACCCGCGCCAGCGACATCCTTCTGGCCGACATCGACGGCCTGCTTGCGGCGCTCAAGCGCCGCGCTTTCGAACACAAGGACACAATCACCATCGGCCGCAGCCACGGCATCCATGCCGAGCCGACCACCTTCGGCGTCAAGCTGGCGCAGGCCTATGCCGAATTCTCGCGCTGCCGCGAGCGACTGGTGCACGCGCGTGAGGATATTGCGACGTGCGCCATATCAGGTGCTGTCGGCACCTTCGCCAACATCGATCCCTATGTCGAAGAGCATGTGGCGAAGAAACTCGGATTGAAGCCGGAGCCGGTGTCGACGCAGGTGATCCCGCGCGACCGCCACGCGATGTTCTTCGCGACACTCGGTGTCATCGCATCGTCGATCGAACGGCTGGCGATCGAGATCCGCCATCTGCAGCGCACCGAGGTGCTGGAGGCGGAAGAGTATTTTTCGCCCGGACAGAAAGGCTCGTCGGCGATGCCGCACAAGCGTAACCCGGTGCTTACCGAAAACCTCACCGGGCTTGCGCGCATGGTGCGTTCCTTCGCGCTACCGGCGATGGAGAACGTGGCGCTCTGGCACGAGCGCGATATCTCGCATTCGTCGGTCGAGCGCATGATCGGCCCGGATGCGACCGTGACGCTCGATTTCGCACTGTCGCGGCTGACCAGTGTCATCGACAGATTGCTCGTCTATCCCGACAACATGCTGAAGAACATGAACAAGTTCCGCGGCCTTGTGCATTCGCAGCGTGTGCTACTGGCGCTGACCCAGGCCGGTGTCAGCCGTGAGGACGCCTACCGGCTGGTGCAGAGAAACGCCATGAAAGTGTGGGAGCAAGGCGCTGATTTCCTTGAGGAACTTTTGGCTGACAAAGAGGTCACCGCAGCCTTGCCCGAAGCCGAGATTCGTGAAAAATTCGACCTCGGCTATCATACCAAGCATGTCGACACGATCTTCAAGCGTGTGTTCGGGGAAGCGTGATGATTTCCGCGGCTGGAGAATTCGATTTTCTCGCCCTGCCAGGACGCGGCAATTCCGGGCCGGATCATTGGATGTCGCATTGGTGCCGGGCGTTCCCCAATTCGAGCCGCGTGCTGCAGGCCGAATGGGACAGGCCGACCCCCGAGGACTGGATTGGCCGGGTGGACGCAGCGATTGCCGCGGCACCTCGGCGCGTGGTGCTGCTTGCGCACTCACTGGCGGTGGCGACGGCGGTGAAGTGGGCGGCCAGCGCCAGCGAAAGCCAACTCAACAAGGTTGCGGGCGCGTTGCTGGTTGCCGCAACCAATGTCGACGACCCTGATCCTTCCTTCGACCTGGTTCGCCCTTTTGCGCCGATGCCGCTGAAACGCTTGCCGTTTCCGACCCTGGTGGTGGCCAGCCGTACCGATCCGCGCGTCACCTTCGACCAGGCGACCGCCTTCGCCGCCGCCTGGGGCGCGGACCTCGCCGACGCCGGCGATCTCGGCCATATGGGCAACGAAACCCGCCTCGGCCTTTGGCCGGCGGGCCTGCTCATGCTCGGCCGCTTGTTGGAAAAGGCCCGGCTCTAACAGGCTTCCAGAACGCTCAAGCCTTGCCGGGAGCGGTCCTGATCACCGTTCCCCATGGATCCTCGCGGGTGGTTGCCTCAGTCACATTATCGGAACGCATTTCGACCCAGGCCAGGCCGGACCGGGAAGAATCGCGACGGCCGGCGCCGGCGCTCTGCCACGAATTGGCGCCGATGTGGTGGTGGTAGCCGCCTGACGACAGGAATACCGCCGCGCTACCATATTTCGCCACCGTGTCGAAGCCGAACTCCTGGTGCCACCAGGCCTCGGCGTCTTCCGGGCGACCGACGCGCAGATGGACGTGGCCGATAATGCTGTTGTCCGGCATGCCATGCCAGCCGGCATCGCCGGCCGGCACGTCGGCGACGACCGACGAAATATTCAGCCGTTCGGTCGCCATCGCTATCTTGTCGCCATTCCACTTCCAGTCCTCATGGCGGCGGTCGGCATAGATCTCTATGCCGTTGCCTTCAGGATCGGTCAGGTAAAGTGCCTCGCTGACCAGATGGTCCGATGCGCCTTCAATGCCGATCTTGTTGGCGATGGCATGGTTGATCCAGCGCCCGAGATCGGTCCGGCTGGGCAGCAGGAAGGCTGTGTGGAAGAGGCCGGCGCTGCGCGAATCGTCGGGCTTCGCCGCTGCATCCGCCTCGATGTCGAGCAAGGGACGATTGGCGGCGCCCAGCGTGATCGTGCCGCCGGCGCGGCTCAGTTCCCGCAGACCGACGACGTTGCGATAGTAAGCGGCCAGGCTTTCGGCATTCCGCGCGCGCAACCCGACGCGGGCAACGCTGACCGGGGTCGTGGCGGCAAAAGGCAGTTCGCTCATCAAAGTCTCCGTTTGGGCGGCCTTCGACGAGATCCCAAAAGCCAGGAGCCCGGCGCCACCTACCATTGTACGTCGTGTCAGGTCCAAATCCGGGTTCTCATTTACACGGCTGTTTCTTCCCGATGACAGATCGTCGATCGCGATCGTTCACACAAGACGGCAAAAAGCGAACATGGTGTTCACTATTTGTGAGCAATCGCACCGATTAGACCCTGTTTTGCGCATGATCTTGTCCAAAAACCGCTTCACACTTTTTGGGATCATGCACGGTTGCACGAAACCGTGTCCCTCGCTACATGCGCGCCATGAAAGTCAGGGATGCAGACATTCTCATCGTGCCGGGCTACACCAATTCCGGGCCTGACCATTGGCAGAGCCGCTGGCAATCGAAATTGTCGACGGCGCGCCGTGTCGAGCAGGCGGAATGGTCGAAGCCGGTGCGCGAAGACTGGACGGCGAGCGTGGCGAAGGCGGTCAACGAGGCAGAACGACCGGTCGTTATCGTCGCGCATT
This sequence comes from Mesorhizobium sp. WSM4841, assembly GCF_055811515.1. NCBI lineage: Bacteria > Pseudomonadati > Pseudomonadota > Alphaproteobacteria > Hyphomicrobiales > Phyllobacteriaceae > Mesorhizobium > Mesorhizobium sp. WSM4841. The sequence goes on along the minus strand of NZ_JBVVQC010000032.1, from coordinate 21,210 downwards.
CGCTCGGCGTCGCCGCCGTTGTCCAGGCAATGCCGCAGTTCCGGCGTCTGGTCGCCGGAGCCTTCTTCGTGGCGCCGCCCGACGTCGCCAATCCCAAGATAAAACCCAGGCACCTGATGACCTTCGGTCCCTACCCGCGCGAGCCGCTGGCATTTCCCTCGGTGGTGATCGCCAGCCGCAACGATCCGTTCTGCATGTTCGATGTGGCCGAGGACATTGCCGGCGCCTGGGGCTCGCTGTTCATCGATGCCGGCGATGCTGGCCATCTCAATGCGGATTCCGGCTTCGGCCCATGGCCCGAAGGATCGATGACTTTTGCGAAATTTCTGACCGACCTTTAGGGGCCGATCGAGTCCCTCACGCTCTTCAGCAGGGTCTTTGCCCCCAGACCGATCAGCGCATGCTCGGAACCCATCGCCAGCAGCCGATAGCCCATCGACACCACACGGCCGGCGATGGCCGGCTCGATGACGTAGATTGCAGCATGCTTGCCGGCCTTGCGTGTCCGCTCGGCGATCGAGGCAACAGTTTCCATCATGCTTTCGAGCGTCGAGTTGACGGCGGCGCCGTTCGACCAGGCAATCGAGAAATCCGATGGGCCAAGGAAGATGCCATCGATACCCGGCGTGTCGAGGATGCCGTCGAGCGCATCGAGGGCGGCGCGCGTTTCGACCATGGCGAAGGCCATGGTGCGCTCGTTGCTGTCGCGCAGCCAGTCGGCATAGTCGCCCTTGCCATGACGCGGAAAGGCATAGGTCGGGCCCCAGGAGCGCTCGCCGAGTGGCGGGTACTTCATGGCGGCGGCAAACAGCCGCGCGTCCGCCACCGAATTCACCATCGGCGCAATCACCGCCTCGGCGCCGAAATCGAGCGCGCGGCTGGCCATGTCGAAACGGCCGACCGGAATGCGCACCAGCGCCGGTTTGTTGGCGGCCAGCACCGGCCCAAGGCCGCGCAGCACGCTGTCCTCGTGATGTCCGCCATGCTGCATGTCGAGCGTGACGGCATCGAAACCCTGTCTGGCAAGAATCTCGACCGTCAGGGCATCAGGCACGCCAGACCATGCGGTGCACAACGTTTCATCGGCCGCAAGGCGTGACTTCAGGGACATGGGCGCCTTCCTTATTCGCTCGCATCGGCCCAAAAAATCGGAAAGCCCGATGCGAGGACTCAAAGTTTTAGAGCGTACTTTGTGCGTCCGAATGGATGCATGTCGCTCTAATGCAGTTCAGCCGGAAACGACCGCAAAGGCAAAGAAAAACCGCCTGGAGAGACCAGGCGGTCGATTGGTCCAGTGAGTCAATTGGCTCAGAGCAAGGATCAGGTGTTCTTGATCTGCTCGATTGCCTGCGCCATCAGGTCGTCCATGGTGCGGCGAATCTGATGGTCCGACTGGGCGACCCCGGCTTCGTCGAAATCCTTGCGGATCTTGCGGAAAACGTCGTGATCGCCGGCTTCCTCGATGTCGGCGAGGACGACCTGGCTGGCATAGGCTTCGGCGTCGGCCCCGGCCTTGCCGAGCTTTTCGGCGGCCCACAGGCCGAGCGCCTTGTTGCGGCGGGCCGAAGCCTTGAACCGGAGTTCCTCGTCGATTACGAACTTGCGCTCGAAGCCCTCCTCGCGATCTTTCATGCTGCTCATGGCATCCCTCCGGTCAAATCCGATTCGTTGGCAGTCGAAATATGTGTATTGCCGCAGCACAAACCAAAAGCCCGCGGGCCGGTCAATATGGTATGTCACTTGCTGCGCTGCGGCATTTCATTCCGGAAAGCGGTGATTGAAAGGATTTGCCGATTGAGCAAACAGTGTGATTGGGATAGACACCGGCATTGAACCCCTACCGTTGCCGCACTAATTTAGGCAAACGGACAGGAACTGGTCGCATGCCGCCTGCCCGGAAATCCAGAGAAAAGATCAGATGAAAAATCGCCGCCGCATTTATGAAGGCAAGGCCAAGATCCTCTATGAGGGACCTGAGCCGGGAACACTGATCCAATTCTTCAAGGACGACGCGACCGCTTTTAACAAAAAGAAGCACGAAATCGTCGATGGCAAAGGCGTGCTCAACAACCGCATTTCCGAGCACATCTTCAACCATCTCAACCGGATGGGCATTCCGACCCATTTCATCCGCCGGCTCAACATGCGCGAGCAGCTGATCAAGGAAGTCGAGATCATCCCGCTCGAGGTGGTGGTGCGTAACGTGGCTGCCGGTTCGCTGGCCAAGCGTCTCGGCATCGAGGAAGGCACCGTGCTGCCGCGCTCGATCATCGAATTCTATTACAAGGCCGACGCGCTCGACGACCCGATGGTGTCTGAAGAGCACATCACCGCTTTCGGCTGGGCGAGCCCGCAGGAGATCGACGACGTCATGGCGCTGGCCATCCGCGTCAACGACTTCCTTTCAGGCCTGTTCATGGGCGTCGGCATCCAGCTCGTCGACTTCAAGATCGAATGCGGCCGGCTGTTCGAAGGCGACATGATGCGCATCGTCGTTGCCGACGAGATCTCGCCGGACTCCTGCCGTCTGTGGGACGTGGCGACGCAGGACAAGCTCGACAAGGATCGTTTCCGCCGCGACATGGGTGGTCTCGTCGAAGCCTATCAGGAAGTCGCCCGCCGCCTTGGCATCATGAACGAGAACGAGCCGCCGCGCCCCGCCGGGCCGGTGCTCGTCGCCTCGACCGATGGCGTCAAAGGCAAGCCGCACTGAGTTTTTTGCCGCGCAATACTTCGAACAGGAGCATGTCCAGCGTGATCAAGGCCCGCATTACCGTAACCCTCAAGAACGGCGTGCTCGACCCGCAAGGCAAGGCGATCGAACATGCGCTGTCCGGAATGGGCTTTGACGGCGTCGGCCAGGTGCGGCAGGGCAAGGTCTTCGACGTCGAGCTTGCGGAGAGCGACAAGGCCAAGGCGGAGGCCGATCTCAAAGCCATGTGCGACAAGCTTCTGGCGAACACGGTGATTGAGAACTATAGTGTGGCCATTACCTGAGGTTGTGCCGGAGGGCAGATGGCCGAGCTTGATGGAAGCTTGATATTTGAAGTCCTCAGGTCCATTCAGTCGCGGCTGGACAGGATGGATTTGACGCTCGGGGAGGTAAGGTCCGAACTCGGCTCCATCCGCGGCCACCTCATTGCCACCGAGGGTGACGTGAAGAACATCTACTGCGTGCTGGCTCGCGAGGACGAGTGCCTGGAACATATTGAACGGCGCTTAGACCTGCGCGAACTTGCCGAAGCCCAGAGGCCTTACGAACCAAAATGAAATCAGCCGTCGTCCTCCTGCCAGGCCTCAACCGTGACCGCGACATGATCGCGGCGCTGACCAAGATTTCGGGAACGCCACCGGTCACCGTCTGGCAGACCGACACCGAAATCCCCGACGTCGACCTGATCACCATTCCCGGCGGCTTTTCCTTCGGCGACTATCTGCGCTGCGGCGCCATTGCCGCGCGCATGCCGGTGATGCGGGCGGTCGCCGAAAAGGCGGCCAAGGGTGTCATGGTCATCGGCGTCTGCAACGGCTTCCAAATCCTGGTCGAGGCCGGGCTGCTGCCGGGCGCCTTGATGCGCAACACATCGCTGAAATTCGTCTGCCGGCAAGTCAAGCTGCAGATCGCCAACGCGAACACGATGTTCACCCGCCGCTATCAGCCGGGCCAGATCATCCGCTCGCCGGTGGCGCATCACGACGGCAATTACTTTGCCGACGCCGAGACGCTTCGCAGGCTCGAAGGCGAAGGCCAGGTCGTGTTCCGCTATGCGGAAGGCACCAATCCCAACGGCTCGATAAACGACATTGCCGGCATCATCAACGGCCAGGGCAATGTGCTCGGCCTGATGCCGCATCCCGAGAACCTGATCGAAGCGGCGCATGGCGGCAGCGACGGCCGGGCACTGTTCGAAAGTGCCCTCGGCATCGCCGCTTGATATCTTCGGCGCTCATCCCTTTTCCGAACTCGAAATAGGCGCCGCCTGACCATGAGACAGACGATTGCCCGCCTCGCTCTCGTCGCCACCGTCGGCCTTGTGCTCGCCTCCTGCCAATCGAAGCCGAAGAACGCGCCGGCGGCTTCGGGTAAGAGCGCGGCACTGCTTGCCATGGAACAGGTGGCGATCGCCGCCCACAAATGCTGGATCGCCAGCAAGGATCCCGCCTTCAAGCCCTATCAGATGGCCAATGAGCTGAATTCATTCACCGGCACACCGCGCTTCCTGCTGGTCCCAGCCAAGCACTATGGCGGAAAGCCGTTGCTGGTCGTGCAGGCGCAAGGCAATTCACGCCGCGTCGACGTCTACGGTCCGCTGATGAACGAGCCGCTCGGTGAACGCATCGGTTCGGACATCGCGCGCTGGCAAACAGGCAATCCGGCCTGCGGTGCGGCTGCGTAGCGTCACGGCCCGCTTGCTGCAGATCGCCAGCCTGGTGGGCCTGCCGATATACCACGCCGCTATTCGAGACGGGGGCACGCGAGACGCATTCTCAGTCCCAGAACGGCCTCAGACCCTCACGATGGGCATCGGCGCGCGAGATGCCGATGTCCTTGAGCTGATCGTCGGTCATTTCCAGCAAGACCAGACGGCTGCGCCTGCGATCCAGCAGGCTGCCGATCCGGTTTGCGAGTGACTGGACCGTGCGCACCAGGCGGCGGATGTAGCCTTGCCGGCCTCCGGGCAATTCAGCTCTCGTGTAACGGATTGTATCTATTGCAGCCATTTTCTTGCCACCAGAATTCGAGATTGTACCTTTTTATTGCGAAATCGATATGTATTGACTCTCAATTCGGTGCAATATAGAAAATTGTCACCATGACAAATTGGCTTCCCGACCTTAAGTCCGGCTCCGGACCCCTGTATCAACGGCTTGCAGATTCCATTGAAACGGACATCGACCGCGGCGTGATCGATGCGGGGGCAAAACTGCCGCCGCAGCGCGATCTGGCATACGACATCGGCACGACCGTCGGCACGGTTGGCCGGGCCTACCAATTGCTGCGCGAGCGGGGGCTGGTGAGCGGCGAAGTCGGACGCGGAACCTATGTCCTGGGCCGGCATGACACCAAAACCGATCTGTTGGCGCCCGATCCGCAGGTGGAAGGCACGCGCTCTATCGATGCGCCTCTCGGCAAGCTGCGCTTCGACAGCACGGCCGCGCCTGATATTGGCCAGGGCGACATTGTCGCCGATGTGCTCTCGCGTGCGGCGCAGGACCATCCGTATGAGATTTCAAGCTATACGCGGGATTTTCCCGACCGCTGGTCCGAGGCCGGCTGCAACTGGCTGTCGCGGAATTCGTTTCGCCCAAGCTCTGCTGGGATCGTTCCGACGCTCGGCACCCATGCCGCGGTTATGGCGGCGATTGCCGCACTGACCTCACCTGGCGACTATGTCGTCTTCGAGCACCTCACCTACTCGCAGATTTCACGCAGCGCCGGCCTGATCGGCCGCCGGACCGCGCTGGTGGCGTCCGACGAGGAAGGCATCGATCCAGACGATTTCGAGCGCGTCTGCGCGCAAAAACACCCGAAAATGATGTTCTTGATGCCGACGGCCAAGAACCCCACACTGGTGACGCTGTCGGCAGCGCGGCGCGAGGCTATCGCGCGCGTCGCGCGCGAACACAATGTCGTCCTGATCGAGGACGATCTCTATGGCGATCTGACCGACGACCCGACGCCGCTCTTGGCCGAATATGCCCCCGAACGGACCATCGTTGCCGGCGGCCTGTCGAAATCCGTCGCGGCTGGTGTTCGCGGCGGCTGGCTCGCCTGTCCGCCGGCCTATCGCCACCGGATCCGGGTCGCTCACAAGATGCTGACGGGCGGCCTCCCCTTCCTGCTGGCCGAAGTGTGTAGCCGGCTGGTGCTGTCCGGCCAGGCCAGCGAGATGCGCAAGCGCAGCATCGTCGAGATCAATGCGCGCATTGCGATCGTGCGCGAGACGCTGGCCGGGTTCGACTTCAAGGCCGTGGACAATGTGCCCTTTGTCTGGCTCACCCTGCCTGATCCATGGCTTTCCGGCACGTTCAAGAATGCCTGTCTCGAACATGGCGTGCTTATCGATGATGAGGACGAGTTCAAGGCGGGCCGTTCCGAGCAGGTTTTCCACGGCGTGCGTTTCGGCGTTTCACAGCCGAGTCGGCGAGAGGACATCGCGGGCGGCGTCGGCGCGATGAGGCGGCTTCTGGACGAAGGCCGTGCCGGTTACGACAGTTTCTCCTGAGTCAGCTTGAAACCTGCGGATCGAGTAGCGATCTTTCGCTGGTTGCTGCCCCTGTGGCTTTCCATCGTTTTTCGTCGCTTGATGGGTGTATCGGCCTTCGCGCTTGCGATAAGAGGGGACTCGATCCCAAGGATATAAATTGCCGCCCATGACCATTTCCAATTCCGTGCCGATCACTCCGGAACTCATTGCCGCGCACGGGCTGAAGCCCGACGAATATCAGCGCATCCTCGACCTGGTCGGGCGCGAGCCGAGCTTTACCGAGCTCGGCATCTTTTCGGCGATGTGGAACGAGCACTGCTCCTACAAATCCTCGAAAAAGTGGCTGCGCACGCTGCCGACCACCGGGCCGCAGGTCATCCAGGGGCCGGGCGAGAATGCCGGCGTGGTCGATATCGGCGACGGCGACTGCGTCATTTTCAAGATGGAGAGCCACAACCACCCCTCCTACATCGAGCCCTATCAGGGTGCGGCGACCGGCGTTGGCGGCATCCTGCGCGATGTCTTCACCATGGGCGCGCGGCCGATCGCGGCGATGAATGCGCTGCGCTTCGGTGCGCCGGATCATCCCAAGACCAGGCACCTCGTCGCTGGCGTGGTTGCCGGCGTTGGCGGCTACGGCAATTCCTTCGGCGTGCCGACGGTCGGCGGTGAGGTCAATTTCGACGCGCGCTACAATGGCAACATCCTGGTCAACGCCTTCGCGGCGGGGCTTGCCAAGACCGATGCCATCTTCCTGTCGGAAGCCAAGGGCGTCGGCCTGCCGGTCGTCTATCTCGGCGCCAAGACCGGCCGCGACGGTGTCGGCGGCGCCACCATGGCCTCGGCCGAGTTCGACGACAAGATCGACGAGAAGCGGCCCACCGTTCAGGTCGGCGATCCCTTCACCGAAAAATGCCTGCTCGAAGCCTGCCTCGAACTGATGGCGTCCGGTGCCGTCATCGCCATCCAGGACATGGGTGCTGCTGGTCTCACCTGCTCGGCGGTCGAGATGGGCGCCAAGGGCGACCTCGGCATCGAGCTCGACCTCGACAAGGTGCCGGTGCGCGAGGAGCGCATGAGCGCCTATGAGATGATGCTGTCGGAGAGCCAGGAGCGCATGCTGATGGTGCTGCGCCCCGAAAAGGAAAAGGAAGCCGAGGCGATCTTCCACAAATGGGGCCTCGACTTCGCCATTGTCGGCAAGACCACCGACGATCTGCGCTTTCGCGTGCTGCACCAGGGCGACGAGGTCGCCAACCTGCCGATCAAGGACCTTGGCGACCAGGCGCCGGAATATGACCGTCCCTGGGCCGAACCGAAGAAGCCGGTGCCCCTGGCTGCCAGCGATGCACCACAAGCCGACGTCGCCGAGGCGCTGCTGAAACTGCTCGGCGGACCCGACCTGTCATCGCGCCGCTGGGTATGGGAGCAGTACGACACGCTGATCCAGGGCAATTCGCTGCAGCTTCCGGGCGGCGATGCCGGCGTGGTGCGCGTCGAAGGTCATCCGACCAAAGCGCTCGCCTTCTCCTCCGACGTGACGCCGCGCTATTGCGAGGCCGATCCTTACGAGGGCGGCAAGCAGGCGGTGGCCGAGTGCTGGCGTAATCTTACCGCCACCGGCGCCCTGCCGCTCGCCGCCACCGACAATCTCAATTTCGGCAACCCGGAACGGCCCGAGATCATGGGCCAGCTGGTCGGCGCCGTGAAAGGCATTGGCGACGCCTGCCGCGCGCTCGGCTTCCCGATCGTTTCCGGCAATGTCTCACTCTACAACGAAACCAACGGACGAGGCATTTTGCCGACGCCGACGATCGGCGGCGTCGGGCTGATCGCCGACTGGTCCAAGATGGCGCGGATCGGCTTTGCCGCCGAGGGCCAGATGATCCTGCTGGTCGGCGCGCCATCCATGTGGGGAACGCATCTCGCCCAGTCAGCCTACATGCGCGACATTCATGGCCGCACCGACGGCCCGCCACCGCCGGTCGACCTCGACCATGAAAAGCGCGTCGGCGACCATGTGCGCACCCTGATCGACTCCGGCGTCGTTACCGCGGCGCACGACGTTTCCGATGGTGGCATTGCTGTCGCGCTGGCCGAGATGGCGATGGCGTCCGGCATCGGCGCAACCGTCCCCGGCCTGGTCGGGACCGATCCGATCCCGGTCTGGTTCGGCGAGGATCAGGGCCGCTATCTCTTGACGCTGTCGATCGATCCGCAAAGCAAGGAATGGGACGCCATTCGCGAACAGCAGAGCAAGCTCGGTATTTTTGCGCCGTGGATCGGCTCGACCGGCGGTAGTAACCTGAAACTCGGCGAGGCACGGGCGATCCCTATCGGCGAATTGACCGCTGCCCATGAATCCTGGTTTCCTCGCTTCATGGCAAATGAGGTCGTGGACCCCTGACATGATCGAGTGGGGTCGTTTGGGTGTGGTTCATCCGCCATTTCGATCATATCTATGAGATCACGACCTGAACAAGGAATCCTCGCATGGCAATGGACGCGCACGACATCGAAAGGCTGATCAAGGAAGGCATTCCGGACGCCAAGGTGACGATCCGCGACCTGGCCGGTGACGGCGACCATTATGCGGCCGAGGTGGTGGCCGAAAGCTTTCGCGGCAAAAGCCGCGTCCAGCAGCATCAGATGGTCTATGACGCGCTGAAGGGCAATATGGGCGGCGTGCTGCACGCGCTCGCTTTGCAGACCAGTGTGCCGGACTGAGCTTCGGCGTCCAACCCCTCGTTACTTTTTCGACGGCAATCATTGGCCCTACCGGATAGTTTCCGCCGGCCATCATCCTCTCGCCATTCGACAGCGCCGAGACCACTCCGTCGAAGAAAAGCGCGTTGGGACAGTGCAGCGCATTGCGGAACAGGCGCGCAAAGCTGCCGAGACTGACTTGCGAGCACCAGATCGCGATTGCCTGAGCCACCAGATCAAGGCCAGAGTAACGAGCACAATGCCAATCAGGATTGCCGCGCCATCTCGCCCTGTTATCGCTTCCTTGGGAAAACAGCTGGCCGATGCTCTTGGCCCAATATCAAGCCATCCTTTTGCGCCATTTGCGTGACGATGCGGCAAACGTCTTGTTTCAGGCAACCTATGGGTTTATTTGAAAGGGTATGTTTCGAGCCCGACTCCCGCTGGCATGAAAGGATTCTCTATGAGCGGTATCAACGACTACATCGACAGCGAAGTGAAGGGCAACGACGTCGTCCTTTTCATGAAGGGCACGCCCGGTTTCCCGCAATGCGGGTTTTCCGGTCAAGTCGTGCAGATCCTCGACTACATCGGAGCCGACTACAAGGGCGTCGACGTGCTGACCTCGGCCGAGCTGCGGCAAGGTATAAAGGAATATTCCAACTGGCCGACGATCCCTCAGCTCTACGTCAAGGGTGAGTTCGTCGGCGGCTGCGACATCATCCGCGAGATGTTCCAGGCTGGCGAACTGCAGACGTTCCTCGTCGAAAAGGGCGTCAGCGTCAAAGGCGCCGCCTGACGAACATTTAGGGCACTTCGCCAAGCTGATTATCTCCCCGGTATCGGGGCACAAGACGAATGAATGCGCCGGTGCGCCGGCGCTTTTTCGTTTGAAGATCGGACTTTGCCGTGGATCAGCATGCAGAAGCGCAGCAACAGGCAAGCACCTTGCCCATTCCGCGCTGGGAATTCATCGCGCTGTGCGCGGCGTTGATGGCGCTCAACTCGCTGGCCATCGACATCATGCTGCCGGCGCTGCAGCAGATCGGCGCTTCGCTGGGCGTGGAAAATGAAAACCATCGCCAATATGTGATTGCCGCCTATATTCTCGGCTTTGGCGGCGGACAGCTCTTCTTCGGACCGATCTCGGACCGCTTCGGACGCCGCGCTCCGCTCGTCGTCGGACTGGTTATCTACGTCGCAGCGGCGGCTGCTGCGGCCATCGCCCCATCATTCGCTATTCTTCTTCTGTGCAGGCTGGTGCAAGGCATTGGTGCGGCCGCTACACGCGTCATCGCCGTCTCGATCGTGCGCGACACCTTCGACGGCCGGCGCATGGCCGAAGTCATGTCGCTGATCTTCATGGTGTTCATGGCAATTCCGGTAGTGGCGCCAGGCATCGGCCAGTTCATCATGCTGTTTGCCTCCTGGCACTGGATCTTCATCACAATGGCGGCAGGCGCACTGGTCGTCTCAGCCTGGTCGCTGCTGCGGCTGCCGGAAACGCTGCATCCCGAATATCGCCGGCCGCTGACGGCTTCATCCGTCCTTGGCGGTTTCCGCATCGTTCTGACCAATCGCATCGCGCTCTGCTACGCCTTTGCCAGCACCTTCATCTTCGCGGCCATGTTCGGCTTCATCGCCTCGGCACAGCAGATTTATGTCGATGTGTTCAAAGTCGGCGAGATGTTCCCGGTGATTTTCGCAGGGATCGCCGGCGTGCTCTCCTTTTCGAGCTATCTGAATTCGCGCCTTGTCGGCCGCATCGGCATGCGCCGCCTGTCGCAAAGCGCGCTGCTCTTGTTTCTGGCCATCAGCCTCGCCTGGCTGGTCGTTTCCATCCAAATGAAGATGCCGCTCTGGCTTTTCATCACCTTCTTTGCCTGCACGATGGTCCCGTTCGGCGCACTCGGCGCGAATTTCAACGCGCTCGCCATGGAGCCGCTCGGCCAATTGGCCGGGACAGCGTCGTCCATTCTGGGCTTCATGCAGACCTTCCTCGGCGGCGTGCTCGGCACGCTGATCGGCCAAGCCTTCAACGGCACGGTGACGCCCTTGGCCGCCGGATTCTGCAGCGTGTCGCTTGGCGCATTGGTGATGGTGCTGATCGCCGAGCGCGGCAGGTTCTTCCAGCCGCAAAACCCGCCGGTTTAATGCACATTGCCGGACACGCTTTAGGATGCACCCCCACTCGCTGCTGTGAAGCGAGGGAACAGCGTACGCCCTGCGATCGCTCCCCCCATGCTGTCCGAAACGGGCAGTGGCAGGGCCTTATCGAGAGCATCGAGGACGGAAGCCACGAAGGCCCGGTTGAGGGTGTCATCATTCCCTAAACGGGAGAAGGTGGCGCGAGGCTTGCCGATAAGTGTGCCGTTTCGGCGAATTGAGAACTGCAGCGTCAGGGTCATGCCCGCGGTTCCGGGCGGCGGCTCCCAACAGGCGAAGATCGCGGAGAACATCTCATCTATGGTGTCGACGGGATCGGGACTGCGACATGCGCGTTCCTGCGATCTTGCCGCGTTCGGACCGGCAACCAAGGCAAGGGCAAGGACCAGTGCGACAATTGCGAACCGAGATTTCATCTCGGGTCTCCGGTTTCGCGCGGACAAATGTAATCGAATTTTCGACGAAAGCCTTCATCGAGTATCAGCGCGTCGCATGAATCCCTTCAGACGTCAGCGTCGATAACGGCGAGCGCCGCGTCGATGCCCTTGCCGACCGTGAGTTCCTGGCCCAAAGTATTCATCGCGCCGCCAAGTGCCGTCAGCGCCGCGATCGCATAGATCGGCTGGGCGGTCGGGCCCATATGGCCGATGCGTGTCAGCTTGCCCAATGTTCCGCCGCGGCCCGACGAAAACATCACGCCGTAGCGGGCGCGCGCGGCCTGGCGAACCGCCGTCTCATCGATGCCTTCGGGCGTCCGGACGGCGGTCGTGATCGGCGATGCGATATTGTCGCTGGCGGCCCAGATCGACAGACCCATGCCGGCGACGCCGGCGCGCATGGCCTTGGCGGTGAGCGCGTGGCGCGCCCACACCGCCGCCGGGCCCTCGTTGAGATAGAGGTCGAGCGCGACGTCGAGCCCGTTCATCTCCGCCACGGACGGCGTGAATGGAAACGGCTTGTCCTTCGACCAAGCATGCTCCCAGTCGACGATGCTGAGCATCGACGCGCGTGGCGCCAGTGGATTTGCCTTCATCTTGGCCCAGGCGCGCTCGCTGACGCCCATCATCGTCAGGCCGGGAGGTGCGCCGAGGCATTTGTTCGGGCCGGTGACATAGATGTCGGCCTTGCAGTCCTCAGGATGCGTTTTCATGCCGCCGAAGGACGAAACGGCGTCGACGATCAGATAGACGCCATGCGCCGAAACCAGCGCGCCGATGGCGTCGATCGGGTTGATGGTGCCCGACGGCGTGTCGTGGTGGCAGACGGAAACGATGGTGATTTCCGGATGCGCTTCCAGCATTGCCGCAACCGCCTGCGGGTCGATCGCCTCATTATAGGGCACCTCGATTTCGAGCAGACGCGGCGAATAGCGCTTCGCCCAATAGCCAAATCCCTTGCCATAGACTCCCGAGACAAGGTTGAGCACGACGTCGTCGGGCGTGATAAGCGAGGCTGCGGCGGCCTCCAGGCCAAGGACCGGCTCGCCATGGAGAATGACCGGCTTGTTCGACAGCCGCATTGCCTTCTGCGCCTTGTCGACCACCGCCTCGTAAAAGAGCTGGAACGCCGGGTCGTAGTCGTAGAGCACGGTGCGGCCGAGGCCGCGTAGCACGTCGGCATAGGCGTTCACCGGCCCGGCGGTGAGCGTGATGACCGGTTCGGCGTGTTCGAAATAGCGCATGGTCTTTGTCTCCGCATTGGCGGCGGTCAGCCGTAGAATTGCGTGCCGGTCCGATAGGTTTGAAGTTATCCATGTCGTGCGAATACATCAGCTCGGCGCCGGCGAGCTTCTTCACCTTGCGCATCGAATTGAAGGCCGCCTAGCACGACGTTTCAAGGCTCTTCTGCGTGTAGGCCGCGTCGATGGTGAACATGATCGGCTTGCGCTTGGGACCGGATCTATCCCGCACGGCCTATTCCGCCCAGAGTTCCCGGCGCAGTTCGCGCCAGCTTGCTTCGTCCGGTGCGACAAGAAGGCCACCGCCGACATGCGAAGGCCGATAGGTGCTGCCGTCGAAACGCGCCGCGTAACCACCTGCCTCGGCATGGATCAGCACACCAGCCAGATGATCCCACGGCATCAGCTTGTTGTAGACGACAAAGTGGGCGTGGCCGCTCGCCAGCAGGCGGTATTCGTGTGCCGCGCAGCGATAGCCGAATTGCGACAAGGACTTCGTCTGGTTGCGCGCCAGCCGTGACCGTTCCGGCTCGGGCATATATTGCCAGGAAACCGCGCCGGTCATTTGCGAGATCGGCGCAGGCTCGGCGACATGCACCTTCTCCAAAGTGCCATGCGCATGCCGTATGTGGCTGCCAGCACCCCTGGCGCCGATCAGCCAGTCCTCGCCGATGGGATCGTGAATGATGCCGGCGACGGTCTCGCCCTTCACCACGACGCCCAGCATGACGCCGAACAGCGGCACGCCTGAGGCGAAATTGAAAGTGCCGTCGACGGGATCGATGACGAAGGCGAGATCGGCTTCGCCGAGGCCCTGGAGGAGCGCCGGGTCGTCGGAGCAGGCTTCCTCGCCGACGATCATCGCCTGGGGGTAGCGCTCACGCAGCCTGACGGTGATGAGCCGCTCGGCACTCACATCGGCCTCCGTCACCAGATCGGCTGCCGAGGTCTTCTGGCGGATGTCGCCCTCATCCAGCCGGCGAAAGCGCGGCATGATCTCGGCAATGGCGGCGTCGGATAGAAGCTTGGCGAGCCAGTCGATCGCGGTATCGTCAAATGTCATTGGGGATGTCTTGCCGTGTCAGGGTTTCATTGAGTGCGGCGAAATCGAAGAGTTTGCGATCGAGCAGATGCGAGGGCCGCACGTTGGTCATGGCGTGGATCATCGTGTCCTTGCGGCCGGGCATGCGCTTTTCCAAGTCGTCGAGCATCGCCTTCATCGCATTGCGCTGCAGGCCGTCCTGGCTGCCGCACAGATCGCACGGGATGATCGGGAACTTCATGGCGCCGGCGAATTTTTCGAGATCGGCCTCGGCGCAATAGGCGAGCGGCCGTAGCACCATGACGTCGCCGTCGTCGTTGAGCAGTTTTGGCGGCATGGCGGCGAGGCGCCCGCCATGGAACAGGTTCATGAAAAAGGTTTCGAGAATGTCTTCGCGGTGGTGGCCGAGCACCAAAGCCGAGCAGCCCTCCTCCCGTGCGATGCGGTAGAGATGGCCGCGCCTGAGCCGCGAGCACAGCGAACAGTAGGTGCTGCCCTGGGGAAGCTTGTCGGTCACCACCGAATAGGTGTCCTGATATTCGATGCGGTGCGCAATGGCGTATGCGTTGAGATAATCGGGCAGAATGTGTTTCGGAAAGTTCGGCTGGCCCTGGTCGAGATTGCAGGCCAACAGGTCGACCGGCAGCAGCCCGCGCCATTTGAGGTCGAGCAGCACAGCGAGCAGGCCGTAGGAATCCTTGCCGCCAGACAAGGCGACCAGCCAGCGATCGCCGGGCCTGACCATCGAAAAATCGTCGATCGCCTGACGGGCGTGACGCAGCAGCCGCTTGCGCAGCTTGTTGAATTCGACGGAGGACGGCACATCGGCAAACAGCGGATGAAAGCCGCCTGCGGCATCAGCGATCGGTTCGATTGTTTCTGGCAGCATGTTCATGGCGCGGCGGCCCCAAAAGTCCTTGTTGCTGCCCGGAGTAGCGCATCGGCCCGAAAATCGAAATCGATTTTCAGAACTCCAAAGAAAAGGCCGCCTCGAGGGCGGCCTTCGATGATGTCGCAGATGAAGAAAATCGATCAGCGCGAATAGAATTCCACGACCAGGTTCGGTTCCATCTGCACGGCGAAGGGAACATCTGACAGGCCGGGGATGCGCCCGAAGGTCGCGGTCATCTTGTTATGATCGACCTCGATGTAATCAGGCACGTCGCGCTCGGCCAAGCCTACCGATTCCAGGACGATCACCAGCTGCTTCGACTTTTCGCGCACTTCGATGACGTCGCCCGGCTTGCAGCGGTATGAGCCGATGTTGACGCGCTTGCCGTTGACATTGATGTGGCCGTGATTGACGAACTGGCGAGCGGCAAAAATGGTCGGCACGAACTTGGCGCGGTAGACGACCGCGTCGAGACGCGATTCGAGCAGGCCGATCAGGTTCTCCGAGGTGTCGCCCTTGCGGCGGTCCGCCTCTTCATAGACCTTGCGGAACTGCTTTTCCGAAACGTCGCCGTAGTGACCCTTCAGCTTCTGCTTGGCACGCAGCTGCAGGCCGAAATCGGAAAGCTTGCCCTTGCGGCGCTGGCCGTGCTGGCCGGGACCGTATTCGCGCTTGTTGACCGGGGATTTCGGGCGGCCCCAGATGTTTTCGCCGAGACGGCGGTCGATCTTGTATTTCGCGGATTCGCGCTTGCTCATCGCATTCCCTTTCAAAACAACAGACCCGGAACCTCATGGTCCG
Organism: Mesorhizobium sp. WSM4841; assembly: GCF_055811515.1. Lineage (NCBI taxonomy): Bacteria > Pseudomonadati > Pseudomonadota > Alphaproteobacteria > Hyphomicrobiales > Phyllobacteriaceae > Mesorhizobium > Mesorhizobium sp. WSM4841. Next base: position 5,716 of record NZ_JBVVQC010000032.1, on the reverse strand, counting down.
GGTGAAGGAAACGCGCCCTCCTCTGGCCCCCGTTTTCGAGACCTGACAGGGTTTTCCCACGCAACGCGGCGGAAGACCCACGGGACACGTCATTCTAGACAAGACTCCGGAAAGAATAGAGCGGCTTTCCAAACGCCTTGCGCACATAAAAAGAAGCCACCGGACGCTGAGGCCCGGTGTTGGTGGGCTGATTAGACGGAGATTTAACTGGTGTCAAGCTTGCAGCGGCTGGCGTTGGTGATGGCAGGCGGTCCTCGACGTTGAATGCAGTGCTCGATGGCATTTGCGCCGGAGCCGGCGCAGGCCAGGCATTGGCGCGGACACAAACATCACAAGTTATGCCGCATCGTGGTCATCGCAAGGTCATCCGCTACAAGGTACGGCGCGGCCACCGGGCCTGGTAGCACCGGCTTTGTGTTTGACCGCTGGTTGGTCAAACGTGGACCCGGAAACGACCGCCCATTGGGGGTGCGCCCAGTCGGACACGCGGCAGGCTAGTGTTTCGATTTCTTCTCGGGCAGGCCCTTACGCTTGGTCTCGGCGAATTCCTCGAGCTGCTTTTCACTCATGGATTTGTACATTCCCTTCGAAGGGCCTTTGAGTTCGCTCTTTTTGGTTTCGCCACGCTTGGCGGACAATGCCGCGCCGGCGGCTTTCTGCTGGGCCTTTGATGTGGCTGGCATGATCGTTTCTCCCGTCTTGCAATGAGGGAAAAACGCACCGGTCCGGGTGATGTTCCCAGATATCAGGAAATCGCCAGCCCAAACCCCTGCATCAGGCGGCGAGTCGGGAAATCAACCCTCTTTGAGGTGAAGACGGCAAGATCGGCGCCTTCCGGCAACGCCTCGCCGCCATTCCTGGCCTCGGTGTCCGCGAGCAGCGAGAGCGCCCGTCGCGCGATCGCCTCGGCAGGATCGAGCCAATCGACCGGCCAAGGTGCCGTCTTGCGCATGCGGTTGGCCAGAAAAGGGTAATGGGTGCAGGCAAGCACGACGATGTCGGTCCGCAGCTCATCATGTGCGACGAAGCATGGCGCGATTTCGGCACGCACGGCCTCTTCATCGACGAAGCCCTCACGCATATAGACCTCGGCCAGTCCCGCCAGATTGTCGCTGCCAACGAGCCGGACATGGCATTTCTGCGCCCATTTGCCGATCAGGTCGCGCGTATACTGGCGCTTGACGGTGCCGGGCGTCGCCAGCACCGAAACCAGCCCGGAGCGCGTGCGTTCCGCCGCCGGCTTGATCGCCGGCACCGTGCCGACGAAAGGATGGCCGGGAAATCTTTCGCGCAACGCATCGATGACCAGCGTCGAGGCGGTATTGCAGGCGATGACCGAAATGGCCGGCGAAAAACGGTCGAGCAGCTTGCCGAACAGTTCCAGTATATGCGCCCTCAGTGCCGGCTCCTCCCAAGCGCCATAGGGGAAAGCCGCGTCGTCGGCGACATAGACGAATCGGCGGTCGGGCATCAGCACGCGCGCTTCGCGCAGCACCGTCAGGCCGCCGATGCCGGAATCGAACATCAGGATCGGGCGGGCGTTTGAGAGATCGGTCATTGTCATTCAGGAAAGGGAGCTGGGGAGAGAAGGCTGGCCTAGGCTTAGGCCAATGATGCGTTTTACCTGGCACGGTTCTATCTGCAACCATCATGGCCTTGATGCGGCGAGATGATCACACAAGGCCCCGCTTGCCGAAGCCGCCGGACCGCGGCCGGCTGTTTGGCAGAGACGCAGGTTGAGATGCAGGATGGTTCGACGGCGCCGGTGCGGCGCGCATGGCGTACGCCGGAGCCTGGGCCGTCACGCCGGCGGCCGACTCTGAATGGGGCGCCCGGCCGCCGCGCAACGGCCTGGGAGGGTCGAGATCATCGAAACTTAGGGAAGACGCCATATCCGCAAAGCTGTCCCCCGCCGGCTTGGCCGCCAAGATGACCGCCCAGAGCCCGACGAGAGCGAGTCCCAGCAGGTTAAGGCCGGAATGCGAATCTTCGCCGTCGAATTTCACGACAAGAACAGTGCCGGCCTGCAGAATCGCAAACAGGGCCGAGAACACAATGTATGACCAAAGGATCCATTTGGGTCCTTGCGCGTCGCGGCTTCGACGCCGGGCGAAATTCGCGCGGAACAGCACGATCACCAGCGAAGCGACGAGAACGGCCGCGGCCAGCCCTTCCCTGGAAGGACCAGGTTTCGAATTGGCCAATCCCTCGATGCCGATGGTCGATACGATGCAAAGCACAAATGTCACAATTTCCGCAACCAGCAGGGCCGCGGAATAGAAGAAAAAGCGAAGACGACCGATATTTGAGTTAAACATCCGAGGATCCACCCTTCGCCGGACGATGGATCATATCGAATAAAATTCAGTTACTGGTGAAGCAGCCGTTCTCACGATCGGTTCTATTCTTTGTCTGTCACCTTGCGGGCGCGTGCCGCCGCTGCCGGAAGCCGTCTTGGATCATCGCCCGGCGATCCGTCGCCGCGCGGCATGGCCGGCGAGAACCTGTCCAGCGATGATATTATGCCGCGCAGCACCTTGAGCTCCGGCTCGGCGAAGCCGGCGCGCGTCAGCACCGCCCGCAGATTGTCGACCATCTTCGGCTTCTTCGGCGCCGGGCGGAAATAGCCGCGCGCTTCGAGCGCGCCTTCCAGGTACGCGAACAGGCCGTGCAATTGTTCCTTGGTCGCCGGCATCATGTCGGGGCTGGAAAAATTGGTTTTCGTCTCATCTTCCAAGCCCGACTTCATCCATTCATAAGACATCAGCAGGGCCGCCTGGGCGATGTTGAGCGAAGAGAAGGCGGGATCGACCGGGAAGGTGACGATCTCGTCGGCCAGGCCGACCTCGTCATTGTAGAGCCCGAACCGCTCGCGGCCGAACAGGATGCCGGTGCGCTGTCCGGATCGCTGGCGCGCTCTCAGCGCCCTGCCCGCCTCGACCGGTCCGCGCACCGGCTTGAAATTATCGCGCGCGCGCGCCGTGGTGGCGAAGACGAAATTCAGGTCGGCGACCGCCGAGGCCAGATCGTCGAATACTCTAGCGGCATCGATGACATGGTCGGCGCGGCTCGCGGCGGCGCGCGCCTTGTCGCTCGGCCAGCCGTCGCGCGGATTGACGAGGCGCAGTTCGGCAAGGCCGAAGTTCGCCATGGCGCGCGCGACCATGCCGATATTCTCGCCGAGCTGCGGCTCGACCAGGATGATCGCCGGGCCTGCGGCAGGAGGGATGTCGTTGCTGGCTTGCATGGGTGTCAATGAACTGCTGTTTGCGGCATTTCAGCGTCCCCTGCCATATCCGGCCGCGAAAATGAAGCTTTGGTAAGGAACGCCCGATGCCAGGGGCGAGCCCGCTGGCGCGGATCGCCGTTTGCGCGGCCAAAAATGCTTTGATATACGGGCGCATCCCCGGCCAAAGCCATGCGGGCAAGGCCGTTACGATCCCCAACAATGAGGCATTCTTTCCATGGCGAAGATCAAGGTGGCGAACCCGGTCGTCGAACTCGACGGCGACGAGATGACCCGCATCATCTGGCAGTTCATCAAGGACAAGCTGATCCACCCCTATCTCGACCTCGAACTTGAATACTATGACCTCGGCGTCGAGCACCGCGACGCCACCAACGATCAGGTGACCATCGATTCGGCCAACGCCATCAAGAAACATGGCGTCGGCGTGAAATGCGCGACGATCACGCCCGACGAGCAGCGCGTCGAAGAATTCAAGCTGAAGAAGATGTGGAAGTCGCCGAACGGCACCATCCGCAACATCCTCGGCGGCACCATCTTTCGCGAGCCGATCATCATGAAGAACGTGCCGCGGCTGGTGCCCGGCTGGACCAAGCCGATCATCGTCGGCCGTCATGCCTTCGGCGACCAGTACCGCGCCACCGACTTCCGCTTTCCCGGCAAGGGCAAGCTGACGATCAAGTTCGTCGGCGAGGACGGCACGGTGATCGAGCATGATGTGTTCGATGCGCCGGCCGCCGGCGTCGCCATGGCCATGTACAATCTCGACGAGTCGATCCGTGAGTTCGCCCGCGCCTCGCTGAATTACGGCCTGCTGCGCAATTATCCGGTCTACCTCTCGACCAAGAACACCATCCTCAAGGCCTATGACGGCCGCTTCAAGGACATTTTCCAGGAAGTCTACGAGGCTGAGTTCGAAGCCGAATTCAAGGCGAAAAAGATCTGGTACGAGCACCGGCTGATCGACGACATGGTCGCCTCCAGCCTGAAATGGTCGGGCGGCTATGTCTGGGCCTGCAAGAATTATGATGGCGACGTGCAGTCGGACACGGTGGCGCAAGGTTTTGGGTCGCTCGGCCTGATGACCTCGGTGCTGATGACGCCGGACGGCAAGACGGTGGAGGCGGAGGCCGCGCACGGCACCGTCACCCGCCACTATCGCCAGCATCAGAAGGGCGAGGAAACCTCGACCAATTCGATCGCCTCGATCTTCGCCTGGACCCGGGGCCTCACCCATCGCGCCAAGCTCGACGACAATGCCGAGCTGAAGCGCTTTGCCGAGACGCTGGAAAAAGTTTGCATTCAGACCGTCGAGGCCGGCTTCATGACCAAGGATCTGTCGCTGCTGATCGGTCCCGACCAGCCATGGCTTTCGACCACCGGCTTCCTCGACAAGATCGACGAAAATCTGCAGAAGGCGATGGCCTGACGCATGACCCTGAAAATCGGAATCATTTTCGGACAAGATCATGCGCAAAATCAAAGTGCTACAGCGTCCTTTGCGCGTCTGAAAAGACGCGCGGCGCAGTAGTGAGCGTCATGGCCAAACCCGTCGTCTACGGGGCGGACTACAGCGTCTACGTGCGAATCGTCCGCCTCGTGCTCGAGGAAAAAGGCATCGACTACGAACTTGTGCCGGTCGACATCTTTGCGGCGGGTGGCATTCCGGGCTGGTATTTCGACCATCACCCGTTCGGCCGCATCCCTGCCTTCGAGCACGACGGGTTCCGCCTCTACGAGACCAGCGCGATTGCCTGCTATGTCGACGAGGCTTTCGACGGACCGGCGTTGCAGCCAGTCGAAGCCCGACCTCACGCAACCATGAACCAGATCATCGGCATGCTCGACGCCTATGCCTATCGGGCCATGGTCTGGGATGTCGCCGTCGAGCGGCTGGAGAAAAAGGGCGCCCGACGAGGCTTTGATCGCCAATGGGCTTCGGCAGGCGAGAACGACACTACAGGCGCTCTCATCGCTGAAGGCCGAGGGGCCATGGCTGTTGGGAGCGGAACTGACGCTCGCCGACCTGCATGCAGCACCCATCATCGGCTATTTCGTCAAGGTCGCGGAGGGGCAAAAGCTGCTGGCCGAATTTCCAGATATTCGGGACTGGTTCGCGCTCATCGCCGGGCGGGAGAGCTTTTCGAAGACCGAAAAGGCTGAATGAACCGCTGCGCGAGGTATGGCAACTTTGGCCAGAACTTGGGTTCCTCGCCCCGCTTGCGGCGAGAGGTGGCTCGGCGAAGCCGAGACGGAGAGGGGAAATCGGCACACCCAGCCTCGAACGTCTTTCATACGTCCGACACAGGCTTTCTTTTCGTCTGATTGCGCAGGCCCCCTCTCCGGCCGCGGAGCCTGTCCTCGGGCTTGCCAAAGGCAAGATCCGTGGGCGGCCACCTTGTATGGGGCTTTCGCTGTCAAGGGGCCTTTTCAAGGCGGCCATCCCTTTGTTCGACGGTTTGGCGGCCA
>NZ_JBVVQC010000031.1:0-85828 GCF_055811515.1 Mesorhizobium sp. WSM4841 | reverse complement strand
GGACGCGCACTATTGGGTTTTCCGGGTAACCAACAAGGCCAACGCACCAACAGAGGAGCGGCTATGACCACGATCCCGCAAACGCGCTGATGAAATTGGCGGCCAATGCAGGCGACACGAGGAGCGCGAGCGCCTACGAATGCCCTGCCAGCTAGTTCTGGTTCTTCTACATTTTTGAGACCGGCATCACGACAGAACGCATCGCAATAGTTATCCAGGCCTTCCGATGATTTTGGATGCTACTCTCAAATAAGAGACTACCTAATTCTTGCTCAAACGAAGGTGTAGTCATGCGCACAGATCTCGGAGCCATACTGGACGACAAGCTGCGTGTAAAACGCGAAAGCTTTGGCAACATACCCATAATCGATATATCTCCGCTTATTGATGGTGAGGACAAAAAGACAGTGGCAAAGGAGATGCGATGGGCCCTGTCCAACGTTGGTTTCATGTATGTAAAGAACCATGGGATTCCGCAGGATTTAATAGATTCTGTGTTCGATGTCAGCCGAAGGTTCTTTGATCTACCCATGTCGCATAAGATGTTGCTGCATATTCGCAATTCCGATGTGGCTTTTCACGGTTACATTGAGCCATTCGGGGAGAATACCGATCCGGGCAGGACGAGAGACCTCAAGGAGTGCTTTGATTTCGGACCTGAAGTTTCGACGCTGGAGGGTCCGTTTTTTGGCCCCAATCAGTGGCCCTCAGGCCTGCCCGAGTTTCGGCAACTGACATATGGTTACCATCAAAAGATGGTGGGCCTCGCCACAAAACTCTTGGAAGGCATCGCCCTCAGTCTGGACCTGCCGGAAAAACATTTCGAGAACCTCATGCGGGATCCGATCAGTATTCAGCGCCTAGTTCACTACCCGCCGCAGACTGGTTACGTCACTGAAGACATTATCGGGATTGGCGCCCACACGGATTACGGCAATCTGACTATCCTCGCGCAGGACGACGTGGGTGGTCTTCAGGTAATGAACCGAGATGGCGATTGGGTAGAGGGCACGCCGATCCACGGCACATTCATAATCAACATTGGCGACCTAATTCAGCGACTCACCAACGATGTCTACTTGGCGAACTTGCACCGCGTGGTGAACTCCTCGGGGCGCGAGAGATACTCAGTTCCCTTCTTTATCGATGCTGATTTCAACGCAATCATAGAGCCATTGGCCTCGTGTATCACGAACAGCAACCCGCTTCGCTACAAGCCGGTGACGTGCGGCGAGCACAAACTCGGACGATTCGCAGCAAGTTACGCTCACTTGGCCAAAGCGTGTTGAGAGCGGACAGGCACTTGTTCATGTGACACTGCCTGCCGCGCTTCATTGCGGAGAGCTACAATGACCCGAAATGTCGGGCCAGTCCGCAAACAGGCGGGCATTCGAAGCTGCCCGCGGGCGGATTCAGCTACATCGATCTACGTTAGGTTCGACATTCAGAATTCTCGTTCAACCTGCCGAATCGCGTCGTTGGCTGACCTCCCGCACTGACTACCTCGCACGGAAACGCTCGCGGACCCAACCCGAGTAACCGGGCTTTTTCATTTGGCCGGCTCCCACCTCCTCGTCATGACGAAACCGCGCAAGCCCCTTGACAAACTTTTGCGTGGTAAGAACGTCGGAAACCCGACGAAAGGGTCGCCGAGCCGGCCTGCGGTATGGACGAGTGGCAAGATACCAGACTGAACAATCATTTGGTGACGATTGTCTTGGCCGTTCTGTTACGGGTTTTGCAACCGGCGGAGGCGCAGAGCCTTCAATCAGCACAGTTACGGTGATGTCCTTGGCGTATCTGCCGGGGTCTGTAGCCGAGTGAGTAATGAGGCCTCGCGATGTTGTACAACACGTCGAAAGAACGCCCACGGGACCGAGGAACGCAAGTTTCTTTATCCATGGCATCCTTGGGCCGGGCGTTGTGTTCACGTTCATGAGGTGATCGAGAAGGCAGACCGGGAGGTTTTCCGCTGCAATCTCTCGGTGACTGGAGGTTCCGGCCTGGATGTTTGATCGCGTGATCTGCACCGCGTGGTGTGCATTGCCGCTGCCACATGTCGATCCCAGAACGCTTGGCGTCTTGGTGACACTGCTGCAGGACGCGACGGCCAATTCCCACACCCCATCGCATTGGAGGATTCGGGCGCAGCATCGGGTCCTCACGACGCGAATCGGGGAGAGGTCCATGCCGCGCCAGCCTACGACATATCAGTTCGATCTGTTCTCCAACCCGCACGACGCGCAGACCGCGCAGATGCCACCATGGCAGGCGCTGCCGGAAGAGACGCGCCTGACGCTGACAAAGCTGATGGTGCGCCTGATCCTCGACCACGTCGACTGCGAGCGCACCGTTCCACTGGAGGAGGCGCGCCATGATGCATGAGAAGATTCGCCCCCACCATCTGGAGCGCAAGGCTATCCTTTATGTGCGGCAGTCCTCGGCCCATCAGGTTCTGCACAATCGTGAGAGCCGCGCCCTGCAGTATGCGATGCGCGATCGCCTGGTGGCACTTGGCTGGTCTTGCATTGAGACGGTCGATGACGATCTCGGCCGCTCTGCTGCTGGCGGTGTCGCGCGAGAGGGCTTCGATCGGATGGTCGCCGCAGTCTGTCTCGGCAAGGTTGGGGCGGTTGCGGCGCGGGAGGTATCGCGCTTCGCGGTCGACTCGATAGAGACGGCAGATACGGTTGACCCCAAATGCCTCGCCTTCGTCTGAACGGGATGAACAGCCGCCCGTAGCCGAACCGCGATGGCAAGTGCTATGAACCGACTAACTTCGAAAGCAACCCTACCTTTAGAAGCGGACCGGAGTTTTTTTGAGATAGGGTGCGTAGAATCCCGACACGAGCATCGGATGATCGCGAGGCAACTTTGAGAAACCTCCCGCGGAACCCCGGCAATTTTCCGATGAACAAAGACATACTGATACCCCGATACATTCTAACTCCGAGGTTGCGTAGTTCCAGGTTAGCTCGACGCCAGAAGAGATATCCTCAACGGATACAAAGTCGTAGGCGCCGAAGCGATTAGCCACAATCGCTAAATTGGGATCACAAGAATGATTCACAAGCACAGCCGGCTTCTGAAAGAGAGCATGGACATTCCAGTCCATTTGAAACGAGTTCGTTGTCCGAACCCTTTCCATGCGGTCAATTAGCCCAACGATAACGGTCTCCCCGGGCAGGAAATCGCGAGCGGCGAATACGCCCTGCCCCCTAGCACCACCCGTGTTGAGCGTTCTAACGTTGCGGGCATTGAGTTGCCTTGCGCAGGCGACATCGTCCGTCAAAATAGATAAGCTTTTGTTTACGCGTTGAGTGGACATGGTCAGTTCTTTCCCTTCTAATACTGCATTTTGGTGGAGATATGCTTTATTTCGTAGATGTATACTTACGATCTTTTGCCGAGTTTCCGGAGCTTCATTTGCTCAGATCCAAAACGGCGCCGAGGTTTATTTGCGAGGATGCGCGGGTTTGGCGATGCCCTTGCCGTACAACGGGATCTGGGGCAGACCGACAGGTAGCTTTCTTCCTTCTCCATCCTTCGCGGCTGCTCGCGACAATGAATTGCCGGTCGGCAGCTCTCGCTGCCTCTCACCCAAAGGGTTTCAAAACTCATGCCAATCCGGCCGATCGAGCGGAAAAGAATTTGCGGTCGCTTTTCAGTTGTCTACCTTGAGGCAAGCAATAATTGGCTAAACAAGGCAGGGTGCGGAACCTGACAAAGTTGAAATGAGTGCGCCTGGTCGAGACCGCTGTGCGTCGACCTCGGACGCCGAAAGAGGTGGGGGCGACTTTGATCGGAAACCGCTGCGGGGATTTCGGTCTACGTCGATTTGGTCGGTTTCGCAGACGAGATGTCTCATGATTTACCCGATATGCGCGGTGGACCCCGCTCGCCTTCGCGCCAATGGGGCTGACCTGCCGCTGAACTGCCATCCGGTGGCGATTAAAGCCTTGGCCGTTTCTGCTGAAGTTTCGGGACGTATTGATCCGCTGGAATGGCGGCGATCTTTCGATGATGCAGGCAGGCGAGTCGCTGGGCATGTCGGCGCGGCAATTTCGCCGCTACCGTGACCGTTACGAAGAGGCTGCGGAAGCTGGGTCGCTCGACTGGCGTTTGGGCAAGTGTCGACCCGTCGGGTGCCTGCGGAAACGCTTGAAGAGATGCTGGAGCTTACCGTCATCGCTACCTTGGATGGAATGTGAGGTTCCCACGAGCACCTGCTGCGCGATCACGAATTCAGCTGGAGCTATACCTTCATTAAGACGAGCTTCACGCGGCAGGCCCGGTGGAACGGGCCAAACGGCGCGGTGCTCACCGGCGCAAGCGGGAAGCAAACCGTGCGAGGGCATGATGCTGCGTCAGGACGGCAGCCGGCATACTGGCCGGAAGGCCAGCCGATGCTGGATCTGATCGTGACAATCGACAACGCGACGAGCGCGCTCTATTCGCCGATCGCGGCAGCCACTATCTCGTGCGCTCAAGGCCGGCGAGGCGGTCGACAAAAGCTGGCTGACCTAATTCGGACGGGCGCTGCGGCACTTGGGCATCGAACCTATCCCGGCCTATTCGCCTGAAGCCAGGGGCGGCGCAGAGCGGATCAACCTTGCAGGATCGGCTGCCTAAAGACCTGGCGCTGGCCGGCATTGCTGACATCGGCCGCGGTTGAGGACAGCACCTTTGTCGCCGCTGACCTGCAATAACTGGCCCAGATTCTGTGCATCGAGGAGGAGCGCGTCGTCGCCCGCGACAACACAGTCGCCTTCCCACGGCTGCTACTGCAGCTGCCGCAGAGCCCGATCCGGCATCACTTCGTCAAAGCCACGGTCAAGATCAGGCAGACCCCGATGGCACGCTCGCGGTTCCACAGGCCGCACCGCGTTGCTCGATACACGCCTGACGGCGCCGCAATCAACGAAACCTGCCGCACAGGGCAAGCCGCGTGAACCGCGCCGGCGCAAAAACAGAAGCGGACAATTGATGTGCTACCAAACCGGACAACTTGATTAGCTACCGACAGGATCCCGAGCGGTATCTCAAATCCTTCATCGGCATCCTGCAAAGCCGTTGCCTATAGCGGCCGCGATCCGCTCCTCCCCGCTGACTATGCACTGTGCTGGGCGCATGTGCGTTGTAAGTTCTTCGTGCTTGCGGGAATCTCGACAAGCCACGTCGTAGCAAAATCAGTGAGAATCCAATTCAACGATTCCTTATGCGCACCAAGGCGAGGGTAGCGCATTAGTTTTCACGGACTGTGGCGCCGATTCCGCGAATTGATTGGCCGAAAACGTGCATTCCCGCGAAACACTTGAGGCGTTTCCGGTATACTGCTTGCTAATGAGCTGGCCGGCCTGGTGCCTCTGCCAATCCATCGCGAGGAGAGGGACTATGCGGTTGAGTAATCTGGGACCCGAGCAACTCAGAGAGAAGGATCGAAGCTTCGTCTTTCATCCGTCTACGCATCTGGCCAAGCACAGCCGAGGCGAGACCCCAAATCGGATCATGGCCGGTGCGGAAGGCGTGTACATCTGGGATACCGAAGGCCGAAAGAGCCTCGACGGTTTCGGTGGGCTCTACTGCGTCAATATGGGATATGGCTGCACAGAAATTGCCGCGGCCATTGCCAGGCAAGCACACGAATTGCCGTTCGCCCATGTCTATGCAAGTCAAGGAACAGAGCCAGTCGCCCTCTTGGCAGAGGCCGTGGTCGAGCATTTTGGTCAGAACATGCGAAGGGTCTTTTTCGGCCTTTCCGGCTCCGACGCCAACGAAACCAACATCAAGCTGGTCTGGTACTACAACAACATTCTAGGCCGCCCTGAAAAGAAGAAGATCATCTCGCGACATCGCGGTTATCACGGGTCTGGGCTGGTCACCGGGAGCCTGACAGGCCTTGCCTTCTTCCATAATTTCTTCGACCTGCCGCTGGATTTGGTGCGCCATACCACGACGCCGCACCACTATCGCCAGGCGCATGACGGCGAAAGTGAGCAAGCGTTCTCGAAACGCTGCGCGGATGAACTTGAAGCCCTTATCCTGGCTGAAGGCCCGGAGACCGTCGCAGCTTTTATTGGAGAGCCGGTGCTTGGGACAGGCGGTATCGTTCCACCCCCAAAAGGATACTGGGCCGCTATCCAAGGCGTGCTCGACAAGTACGATATCCTGCTGATCGCCGACGAAGTGGTCTGCGGGTTTGGACGAACCGGTGAGAAATTCGGTTCCCACCTCTATGGCATGCGGCCGGACTTCGTGACCATCGCCAAGGGTTTGAGTTCCGCCTACCTGCCCATCTCCGGGTCAATCATCGGCGACCGCGTCTGGTCGGTCTTGGAACAAGGAACAGAGAAGCACGGCGCGCTCGGCCATGGCTGGACATATTCGGGTCACACGCTTTGCGCTGCGGCCGCGCTCGCCAATATTCGACTCCTAAAGGAAAAAAATATCCTGGAGCATGTCCGCGATGTCGGACCGTATTGGCATGCCCGCATGAATGCCGAACTGGCGGGACACCCCATCGTCGGCGAGGTTCGTGGCGTCGGAATTCTCTCCGCCGTAGAGCTGATGCGAGATCCAAAGCAGAGGATACCGTTTGAATCCGATCTTCAGGTCGGCGTTCGCGCCGCCGCTGCTCTGTTCGAGAACGGTGTCATCGGCCGCGCCATGCCGCACGGCGATATCCTCGGCTTTGCCCCGCCTTTGATCATCACCCGGAAGGAGATCGACATAATAGTCGACGCAACCGCGAAATCGGTCGAGACGACCTATCGCGCGCTGAAGGCCGAGGATGCGATATGAACATGCGAGCGCCGACGAAAGCGAGCCCCGGGTTCGACGCCGTCCCGGGTAACCAGTGTGGTGGTCCCTGGGAGGAACTTTCCCACGGACCAGACGCTTTGACGTCTGCCTGTCGTTAGGATTGATCGCCCATTGGTATCCCATTGGTGAAGACGGGTTGACAGCGCATTTCGCGCCGAGCCGACCAAAACTGCTAAACTTGAAGCCGTCAGATTCTAAGCATGCTTCGGATAACTTCGATCGCAAGCGATAATCAAATCAGTTCTGCCGCCGCTGTCCTGTTGCCCAACGACCAGGGTGTTTGTGCGGCGCGCCCTGCCGGTGTACCTCCCTGCTGCCGGCAGGGCGCCTTTTCTGACCCGCCGGATATCGGTGCCCCGCTGGATGTGAGTGATTGTAGCGCGTCCGCAATCGACAGTTCGAGAAGGCGGTCATCTGCATATCCGGATGGCACATCGAGCTTCGATATTTCTCTTACACCATGGCCACCGCCCACAATCGCAGCTTCGGACCCGCGGCTTAGGGCAGCCGGCGTCGAGGTCGCATGGCCCTCCTTTCATATGATCGAAGGTCCCGGGAGTAGTCACCGCGGTGAATCTTCTCCAGTGTCGAAATATCTCGGGGGCGAGTCTTCTCGCCGTAGCTGCCAAGAAGCCAGAAAGTCCCAAGTTTAATTGAAAACAGCCGCAGGAGAAAATGCAGCTCGTCTTCGAAACTTTGCTGGAACAGTTGTCTTTGAGCGTTGATGAAGTCGACTTGCATAACGCACTGGCCAGCGCCGCCGGAGCGTTCGACATTCCCGCATTCGCCTATCTGTCTCTGGTGTCTGATCGCGTCACAAAACCCAGGCTGATATCGAACTATCATTCCGGCTGGACGTCGCACTACTTGCGCCACCAATATGAAAGGATCGACCCGGTCATAGAATGGGCAAGATGCAGCGAATGTCCCTTTCAGTGGGGACCGGGTTTCGGCCATGCCGGCATTTCAAAGCGACAGCAACAGCTTTTCGATGAGGCTGCCGAATTCGGCATCTGTTGCGGACTGACGATTCCACTTGTCGACCGCCGCGGCGGTGTCGCTGCGATGACCTTCGCGGCAGACCGGCTCGATCCGAGCTTTATGCGCATCGCCGAGCAATATGAACAGGCGCTCGAGATTATGGCGACGTGCTTTCACATTGGCGTTCGCCGCAAGCTTTCGGGTGGTCTGGCGGTGGATGGTGTTTCGCTGACGCCCCGTGAGTACGAATGCCTGGAATGGACGGCGAAGGGCAAATCCGCCTGGGAGATCGGCTGTATCTTGGGAATCAAGGAGCGCACGGCCGCTTTCCATCTGGACAATGCCAAGAAGAAGCTCGGCGTGCGCACCAAAAATCAGGCAGTGACACTGCTGGCCTCCTCACGATCATCAATTCTCTGAGGGACAGAATCCCTCTTTGATCTACCTGTGCAAATGCACAGGCAGTCGCGGCATGAAGGTTCGCCTCCAATGGCAGGGTCATACCTGCGAGGAGACCATCATGATTGAGCTTATTGCGCCCGGCTGGTACGGCGCCTTTGCCGACGAACTTCACGAAATGCACCGCCTGCGCTACCGCGTCTTCAAGGAGCGGCTCGACTGGAACGTGCGCACGACCGGCGGCTTCGAGATCGACTCATTCGATTCCCTGAAACCGCACTATCTCGTGTTGCGCGATTCCGTCGGTCGCGTCGGGGGCGGCGTACGCCTTCTGCCCTCGACGGGGCCGACGATGCTGCGAGATGTCTTTTCGAGGCTGTTGGAAGGGAGAACGGCACCCGAGGAACCGAGTGTCTGGGAAAGCAGCCGTTTCGCCCTTGATCTCCCACCGTCTGCACCGAAGGGCAGTGGGAGCATTGCTGTTGCCACCTATGAACTCTTCGCCGGCATGATCGAGTTCGGTTTGTCGCGGCGGCTCACGCATATCGTTACGGTTACGGATTTGCGCATGGAGCGAATCCTGCGTCGCGCCGGATGGCCGCTGGCCCGCATCGGGCCGCCCCAGACAATCGGCACCACGCGCGCCGTTGCCGGTTTTTTGGATGTCTCAGAGGAGAGCCTTGCTGCGGTCTGCCACAATGGCGGTCTTGGCGGTCCCGTGCTGTGGGCGCCGGTGCTCTGCACGGCCGCCTGACATGGTTATGATAGGTAACGGCGCCGACTGGCCGGACTGGCAGGATGAGAAATCCTATCGCTATACGCGGCACCTGACGCGACGCGGCTGGGCCTGGGAATTCCTACGGCGCAATCCGGCCTTCCAGCGTGACTGCAGGCTCTCGCTTGAGCAGGCAGAATTTGCAGAAAGGTGGTTCGAGGTGGAAGTGGTGAGATCGTCGCTCGATCTGACGCAGTGGGGGCTCCTTTTTCGCAAGCTCGTTAAGGCGCGATGCGGCTGTGTTCTGGTGCTTCCGCCAATGCCCGCATGTTCTGCCGCTCATTGCGAAAAAGGCATTGTCGGCCGAAAAGCTTTCGTTTGATCTCGCTGCATTGCCATGTCGGGCGGCACTCGTGGTCACGGCGGACGGTCGCCAGCATGTCATGCTGCGAAATGCTCACCGGGATTTACAACTGGTTGTGGAGGGCGCGGACGTTTTGCGCCCCGTTCGGCTTTGCGTCGACGCGATCTGGCCCCCCGATCGGATGAGACAGCAGTTGAATGCGTTCGAATGCCTCAATGCTCTTCACGCGACCGGACAACTTCCCGACAGGCTGTTTCCGCCCGAAGCGCGCGCCAGCCGTCTGCGCTTTGTGCTCCAGGCGCTTGACGGCTCGCTCGGCGGTGCATCGCACCGTGAAATCGCAAGGGCCCTGTTGGGCCGGCAACGCGTCCAGGCCGACTGGACGGATCCGCGCAATCACCTTCGCGATCGCATTCGCCGTGCTGTCCGGCGCGGTCACATGCTCGTGGATCGTGGCTATCGGGATTTCCTCATCTAAAGTGATTGGAATAGCTCATCTGGAGCCGGTCAGCGTGCGAACAGTTCTTTGTATCCAGTCGTAACCATCCAGTTGGCCCGATCGAGATGGCTGCGAACAGCCATTCGGGCGCGCTCAGGTTCTCGCATCGGATCGATGCCGAGGACGAGCTGCGCCATCTCATCTTCGCTGGCATCGTCGGCGGACGCGTCCAGGAGCCTCATATAGATCGTGAAGTGTTCATTGTCGTAAGCGGTCAGGCTGTCCGACCACGGGACTTCGTCTTGGACTTTGCGTTTCATCGCGACCCTTTTGCCGGTTTGGGGTTTGTTGTGATCGGGCACGGCTTCTCCTCGGTTGGCTCACCATAGCGAATAGGCACGATCGTTCCTAGAACGATAGTTCCGGTTCTGGTCCCTATCTCGCCATGGACCTCAAGGAGGTCATGGCGATCAACATGCGTCGTTTGCGCCATGATCAGGACCTGACGCAGGAAGAATTGGCTGCCCGCGCAGAGCTGAGCATGCGCTACGTGGGTTCGATCGAGCGTGCTCGGGTTTCCGCAAGCGTCAGTGTGCTGGGGCGGCTGGCAAAAGCGCTTGACGTTGATCCTTGTGAGCTGATTAGGCCGCCGCAGTAACAAAGGCGATCTGGCCCATCCCGGATTGCCGAAATCGATTTTGATGGCGCGCAACCGGCCGCCAGTGAACTGAGCCCGCTTTCTTCGACATGGGTCTAGACCAGTCGGCTTCGCTCCCTGGCGCAGCTTGCGTGGCCTACAGCGCTGACCTTGAGCGATAACCATCGTCAGATCGCATCCGGGAAGTCGCGATCCCTAACAGCAGGTAGTTCGGGCAAAGTCGATGCTCGTGCGAGTTGCTCCTTAAGTTTGTAGAGTATACTCCGTGGTGAAATCCTCAACAAGAGGGTGGCCTCTCGCCTATGGGAATCCGAGAGGTCTTTGCCCGCAATCTGCGTAGGCTTCGCGAGAAAAAGAAGCTGTCGCAGGAGGCGTTGGCACATGAAGCTGGTGTTGATCGAACCTACATCAGCGCTCTTGAGCGCAGTGTATATGCTGCTACCATCGACATGGTCGAGAAGCTCGCTACGGTGCTCGAGGTTGAGCCGGCAACGCTGCTCGATCCGCGATCTGAATAGGCTTAAGCACCGTCTGATGCCGAAATCCCTTCGATCGCCCCGCCAACGCCGGCTGCTGGAACAGCTGATAGCGGCGCGCAAGAACAAGGGCTTAACCCAGGCCAAGGTTGCCGAAGCGCTTCGCCGCCCGCAGTCTTTCGTGGCCAAGTATGAGGGCGGTGAACGTCGCATGGACGTCATTGAGTTCCTCGACGTAGCGGAAGCGCTCGAAATCGACCCTTGCGAGGTTCTCGCACATGTGCGTCGCTTGCGTGAGCGATAGCTCGTGCTGTGCTTGGCTTGAGCGACCAACGTCATCAAAATCGCATCCCTGGATTTACTGCCCCCCGCGGCAGATGCTTTGGGCAAATCGATGACAATGTGGATTACATATTATAGTTGATAAACTCAAGGCCCGTGATCCGCTGACCTCCGCGCATGGATATGCGCAAGCTGGTCGGACGAAATGCACGCAGGATCAGGGAGAAGGCCGGCTTGACGCAGGAGCAGCTTGCCGAGATCTCCGGCTTCAGCCAGCAGTACATCAGCGGGCTGGAGAAGGGTAAAAGGAACCCCACCATCGTCACGCTTTATGAACTGGCACAAGCCCTCCGTGTCAGTCATATCGATCTGGTGCGACCTGACTGACCAGGATTAAGCGCAATTTGGAAATGACCGACGCGCCGCGGACATTTCGACCGCATCCGCCGTGTAGATGATGCTGCGCACACTCGGGATAGGCGAAGAGGCACGACGTGCTGCCAGTCGCGCCGCCAGCTCTAGTGATCGCCGGGTATCGCCGGCCCGGTCGCCGGCCTCGAAGTCCTCCAGACCCTCCGTGCCGGCTTGGCGTTCGCGCCACGGCAGATAGCGCTGAGCGTCGGCACGACGGCTTTGCGATCCCTCCGCGACACGAAATCAAGTAAATGGCGGATCAGGTGCACCAGCAGGTTAGCACTGTCGCCTGGGAAGTGGCGCCGGTCGCCTCTCCCTTGGCCAAGCAGTTCGCCAGCTTGCCGTCTTACCGGCACCTCGCCAATCTCGTTGCGTTCTTGTTTAGGCCTTGCAACAGATCCTTCAAGGAAATTCATGGAATCTTTGCGACCACAAATCGCTGTCAATGGTACGCTCACCAAAACTTTCAAGTTCAGCGGCGGCAGAAATCTGGTGTGTTTATGTTCCGCTGCCGAACAGCATTTGCGAAGAGCCCGACATGACAAAGCGAGCAGGACGAGGGGTTCGGTTCTTCTATTTGGCGTCGTGCTGACCAATGATGATACTAGTCGATCGCCTAATGACAGCAGCGCATCTTGATCGCCTACGGATCCTGGGCCTTTGCGCGCATGCCGACCTGACTGTCCGCGAACTGGCGGAGATTCTCGATCTTCGTCGGGAGCGCGTTGCGCGACACGTCCGGATGCTCGCCAGAGCCGACTTTCTTTGCGGCAACGGACAACGTCCTTTGTCCTCATATCATCTCAATGCAGGGGGCAAGGACGGAGGATTTGTTCAATTCTTGGTCGATCTCCTGCCCCACGACGATGGGTGTCATAAGCGGGACCTGGAGCGGCTCGAGGCGGTACAAGACGCGTGGTCGAAGGAGACTGCTGCTTGATCGTAAAAAGATCTGCCCAGATGGGAGCGCGAAACGACCATGAAAAACTCCGCTGACGCAGCGATCGCAGAGCCCGGCACATTCGGATGGTCTTCCCTGGTCCACGTCGATTACCACGTTCACGAACTAGTTCTACGACAGAGGCGGCAGGAGCGGACGACGCTCAAACTCATCGCATCTGAGAACTTTGCCTCCTCAGCCGTGCTGGAAGCGACCGGCTCGATCTTTACGAACAAGTACGCCCAGGGGTACCCGGGTGCGCGCGACTACGCGGGAAACGAGATCGTCGATGAGCTTGAGACCCTCGCGATCGAGCGCCTGAAATCGCTGTTTGGCAGTGAGCACGCCAACGTCCAGCCCTATTCCGGCTCGCCGGCCAATCAGGCCATCTATCGAGCACTGTTGAGTCCGGGAGACAAAGTGATGGGCTTGCCTCTCCCCGAGGGCGGCCATCCGACCCATGGTTGGGCCGGCAACTTCTCCGGCAGCGATTACCAACACGTCCCCTATGGGCTCCACGAACAGACGCAGCAAATTGACTATGACCGCTTGCGCGAGACAGCCAGGCTGGAACGGCCGAAACTGATTTGGATCGGCGCAACTGCCTATCCGCGTGTCTTTGACTACGCGGCAATGGCTGAAATCGCTGCGGAGGCCAACTCCTATCTCGTTGCCGACATTGCGCACATCAGCGGCCTGATTGTCGCTGGAGCGCATCCGAATCCCGTCGCTCATTGCGACGTCGTCACCAGCACGTCTCACAAGTCGATCCGCGGCCCCCGTGGAGGCTTTATTTTGTCGAAGAATGAAGATCGCTATCAGGCGCTCTATCATCCCACGAGTAAATACAATCTCGCCAGACGGATTGATCGCGCGGTGTTTCCTCAACTGCAAGGTGGGCCGCACATGAATATCATCGCCGCGCTAGCTGTTGCTTTGCAGGAGGCCGCCACCCCGTCTTTCCGTACCTACGGTCATCAGATGGTCAGGAATGCCAAGGCTCTGGCCGAGGCGCTTGTGGATCGTGGTTATGACCTGGTCACCGGCGGGACTGACAATCACATGCTGATCCTTGATCTCCGGGACCGGCCGCTATCAGGCAAAGCCTATGCCGAGCGCCTGGCAAGGGCAGGGATCGTTACGAACTTTAATATGGTGCCGGGTGACCCGCGCGACCCGACGGTCACAAGCGGAATCCGCTTGGGGTCGCCGGCAGTGACGTCCATGGGCATGCGTGAGGGGGAAATGGTGCAGATCGCCGCTTTCATCGACTCGGTCTGCCGCCAGCCCGACGACCAGGAGGTTCATGCGAGCGTACGAAGAGACGTTGCCAACTTCTGCACTGCGTTCGACGTCCCCGGCATCAGCGACCGGTAAGCCACCTCAATCCAGAAACTCCCCACCTAACTCCAACACTTGAAGCGAGGGCATTCCATGACCAGGCAGTTCGTGTTCTCTTCCGAATCCGTCGGCGCGGGACACCCCGATAAGATGGCAGATAACATCTCCGATGCCATCCTCGATGCGGTCCTCCGCACCGATCTGAAGGCGCGTGTCGCCTGTGAAACGTTGGTGAAGACAGGGATGGTCGTTCTGGCTGGCGAGATCACCAGCCACGCGGAGATCGACTACAGCCAAGTTGCCCGCGATACGATACTCGATATTGGCTACGACGACGATGCCATCGGCTTTGATGGTCGACGTTGCGCCGTCGTTCTGGCCCTCACCGAGCAGTCGCCCGACATTAGCCAGGGCGTTGACGAAGGACGAGGGCAGGATCTCGAGCAGGGGGCGGGGGATCAGGGCCTCATGTTTGGATACGCATGCAACGAGACGGATACATTGATGCCCTTGCCGATCCAACTCGCTCACCATTTGACGAAAAGACAGGCAGAGATCCGGAAAACGGGACAGCTTGGCTGGCTGCGTCCGGATGTGAAATCTCAAGTGTCCGTACGCTACGAGGGTCTCCGCCCGGTGGCGCTGGATACCATAGTCCTGTCGACGCAGCATGACGAGGCGGTCTCACAAGCCACGGTCCGCGAAGGCGTCATCGAGGAGATCATCAAGCCGCTCTTGCCGCCCGACCTGGATACGACGGGGATCAGATTTCTGGTCAACCCAACAGGGCGGTTCGTGGTCGGTGGGCCTGCCGGCGACTGCGGTCTCACTGGACGCAAGATCATCGTCGACACCTACGGTGGAACGGGGCGTCACGGCGGCGGCGCCTTTTCGGGCAAGGACCCGTCCAAGGTTGACCGCTCGGCCGCCTATGCCGCCCGGTATGTCGCGAAGAATATCGTTGCCAGCGGCCTTGCGGAGGTCTGCGAGGTTCAACTTGCCTACGCGATCGGCGTGGCCAGTCCGGTTTCTGTCATGGTCAACACCTTCGGAACCGCAAGGATTGACGAAAAAACGATCGAGCGCCTTGTTCTTGAGCTTTTTGATCTCCGACCGAAAGGCATCATCAAGATGCTTGATCTCTTACGCCCGATATACCGCAAGACGGCGACATACGGACACTTCGGCCGTGAAGAGCCTGAGTTCACCTGGGAGAAGACGGACAGAGCCGACGACTTGCTGCGTGAAGCAGGACCGGCAGCTGCGTGAGCGCGGCTGGAAAGCGCATGCGGCACCCCTTTTCAACTCGCTTGACCCGCGCCCGGCCGGCATAGCAGAAAGCCGGTGGGGTAGTTGGCGGAGACATCATTGATGCCGAACTATGACGTGCTTTGCATCGGTAATGCCATCGTCGACATCATCGCCCAGTGCGACGAGGCATTCCTGGAGACGAACGGCATCATCAAGGGCGCGATGAACCTGATCGACACGAGGCGCGCCGAGCTGCTCTACAGCCGCATGGGCCCGGCCATCGAAGCCTCCGGCGGCAGCGCCGGCAACACGGCGGCGGGCGTCGCCAGTTTCGGCGGTCGCGCCGCCTTCTTCGGCAAGGTCTCGAACGACCCGCTCGGCGAGATCTACGCCCACGACATCCACGCGCAGGGCGTCGCCTTCGACACCAGGCCGCTTCAGGGCGAACCGCCGACGGCGCGCTCGATGATCTTCGTCACGCCCGACGGCGAGCGCTCGATGAACACCTATCTCGGCGCCTGCATCGAACTCGGGCCGGAGGACGTCGAGCCCGACAAGGCGTCGGGTGCGGCGGTCACCTATTTCGAGGGTTATCTGTGGGACCCGCCGCGCGCCAAGGAAGCGATCCGGCAGACGGCGAAGCTCGCGCATGCCGCCGGCCGCGAAGTGTCGATGACGCTGTCGGATTCGTTCTGCGTCGACCGCTACCGCGACGAATTTCTGGACCTGATGCGCTCGGGCACGGTCGACATTGTCTTTGCCAACAGCCACGAGATCAAATCGCTCTACCAGACCACCTCCTTCGACGAGGCGCTGGCCCAGATCCGCAAGGACTGCAAGATCGCCGCCGTCACCCGCTCGGAAATGGGCTCGGTCATCGTGCGCGGCGACGAGACGGTCATCGTCAACGCGACCAAGATCCGGGAGCTGGTCGACACCACCGGCGCCGGCGACCTCTATGCCGCCGGCTTCCTCTACGGCTACACGCAAGGCCGCGGCCTGAAGGATTGCGGCGATCTCGGCTCGCTGGCGGCCGGGCTGGTCATCCAGCAGCTGGGGCCAAGGCCGCGGCAGAATCTGCGCCGCGAGGCCGAGCAGGCCGGGCTGATTTAGCCGGGCGACTCAACGACAAGCTGCCCGTCTCCCCTCCTGCAGGCTGTGCGGGGAAAGTGCGCGTAAATCGAAATGTCGGATGCGCATCCGCGTGAGGCGGCAGCCCGGGGCGTGTCACAATCGAAACGGTCGATCGCGGTGCCGCCCTTCAGCGCGACCCTTTTGCCGTGCGATATTGGGAATCGTTCGGATCAGCTGCTCGACCTGTGGCATATATTGCTCACCGGCCATCGACCTCGTGTGGCAACAGGTCGGCCGGGATCGTGATGCGATCGAGCGGCTAAGCGGCCAACTGGTGAATTGACATCAACGCATCGCCCCATTGAGATTATCCTGCCGGGAGCGCAGTGCGTTGTTCAAGCCAGTCGGACGATCATGGGCAAATATAAGGACCATCGTGAGCCACGCCGGCATCGTCATGACGATGACGCGGCTTCTTTTGCGGAACGGCCTTCCGAGCCAAGCTACTTTCAGCGTTCGTCGATCGTAACCGCGGACCCTGTCGACGCCGAAGTGGTGTGGTTCAACACCAGCAAGGGTTTTGGCTTTGTCAAATTGCCGGAGGGCATCGAGGCCTATCTGCACATCCGGGTGCTGGAGGCCGCCGGAAGCCTCAGTGTTTCCGAGGGAACGCGTCTCAAGGTCACAACGGAAGAAAGTCCAAGAGGTCATCAGGTCGCGCAAGTGCTGGAGGTCGGCGATCAGACCGCGAGAACTCAGGTACATACGCGTTGCGCTGGAGAGTCCACCGCCGGGACGAGTGCCCAGTTGGAGAGCGAGGGCACGGTCAAGTGGTACAATCCCCAAAAGGGCGTCGGCTTCATTGCTCCTGAAAACGGTGAGAAGGACATCTTCGTTCATGCCACCGCGCTGACCCGCTCAGGACTGAGCAGAAGGTGTTTGTCCAATGCGGGCAGGGCAAGAAAGGCCTGGAAGTTCGGAGCATTCGCCTCGCTTAGAGCCAAATGCGTTGGCCCTGGACCGAAATCGCGCCTCAGACAAAGAAAAAAGCCCGCTACCGGGAGGAGGTGGCAGCGGGCTCGATTTAGAATGAGACGCGGGAGGAGGTGCGCCCCATTCAGCGTCGGCACCACATCTGGGAGGAGTAGATGGCCGACACCATGATCATACCGATCGCCGCGGATATTGCAACGCACAAATTCTATCTCGCGCTTGCGAAATGATGCCGGATCCGCTTCGTCGGTCCCGAAAAAGTGCGGTCAGGCTGCGGCTTTCTTGCGTGCACGCTTGGCAGGTGCCGGCGCTCCCGGTTCCTTCGGCTTGCGGCCCAGACCCATGGTCTTGGCCAATGCCGAGCGCGCCGCAGCGTAGTTCGGCGCCACCATGGGATAGTCCGCCGGCAGCCCCCATTTCGCGCGATATTCGTCGGGCGCAAGGCCATAGTGCGTAGCCAGGTGACGCTTGAGCGACTTGAACTTCTTACCGTCCTCAAGGCTGACAATGTAATCGGGTGTAACCGATTTTCTGATCGGTACGGCAGGCTTGAGAGCTTCCGGCTTTTCTGGTGCGGCACCACCAGCAGTGCCTTTCAATGCGATGTGGATCTGGCCGATAAGCCCAGGCAGTTCACCGACGGGAACCGGATTATTCGAAACATAGGCTGAGACGACATGGGCGGTGAGTTCGATGAGGTTGTCGGCTTTGCTCTCGGTTTCTTCGGTCATGAAAACGCTCCTGCGGACTTAGACTAGGCGGTGAAGAATCACTTCATAGCTTAATAGTGACGACCGCCTTTGATAGCAACCAAGCCATTGCATGATGTGTTGGCGGATCGCTGCACGCCCGGCCGCAGGCGCGGATCTTCCTCTTGAACCGTCATCGCCCTGACAACACATTGTGCCAGGGTCGCCGTGTCGATGCGGCGCCTCTTCACCGCAAATTGGCTATTTAGAAAGTTGGGAGAAACCAATGAACGCTGAGGCTTTCAGCAGCCCCCTTTTCGTGAAGCGCGCAACGCACATCATCCAAGAGATTGCCGGCCTTGCGGATGCAATCGATTTTCTCAATGAATGGCCAGAAGATCGCAGAGACCTGATCCACGAAGCCGCCCTGAGGGCATGCTACGATGCGTACGATGGGCGCAAGCCGGTAAGCACGGCGCGCAATGCCTTTTTCGGCTTTGCGAAGCGGGTCGCCATATTGGAAGATCCAACCTCCGCGATGCAGTGGATCGCCGCCTGCAGATCGGGCAGTGGAAAAGTGCAGGTGTAGACTTCGACGACGTGTTTGAGACTGGCGCGGGACGCGTCAAAGAGTGCAGTATGTCCAGGTTTCACAGCTAGACCACGCGAGTGAGAAGCAGTTCCTCACCACCGACTACAAAACCGCAGATCGCACGCAACCTGACCATGGCCAGACGCAGCTCATGGCGATCGCTTGGTCGGCAATGGCCAGGTTCGGCGGCGCAGATGCAGCGGTGGCGTTCGGCTGAGTAAATAAATGCGACCCGGGGCTGTTTGCCGCATAGTGGCTGTGGAGGAGGGGAGAGATGACCGGCTTGATCAGATTTGAGAGGCCAGTCGTTGTTCAGGTTAGCCGCCGCAGCTCGGAGCGTATCGTGTTCGACGTCAACGACGCGGCCGCTATCTTGCTGCGGGATCTGCATCATAAGACCGATAAGCGCAGAATAGCGATGGACACCTGTCTGCAGGTGTTACGCGGTAAGACCCATCCACCAGCCGCTCGACGAGCTTTCGTCGCAGCCGCGCTCGAAGCACGCATTCTACGCAGCGATTGAGATTTAGGACGCCGCTCATGAATCTCGGCCATCTGCGCATCGCTATTTGGCGCGGTCCGAACACCCCTGCCGGCATCCGCCAGGAGCCAGCCAACCCCGCGCTTTTCGCGATGGCTTCCTGGTCCGGCGCCGGAACTTCGACCATCAAAACACAAGGGGTCCGCGGGCCTAGCCGCGGCCGCTCGGCTTCGCCTTCCTGGCGATCATGATTGGAGACAGAGGCAGACGGAGCCATCGAGCGGCAGTTGGTCGGCTGCAGATGGCAGAGCGTCGATGCCGCCTCATAGTCTCCAGAAGTGCCGTTTGAACCTTCCCCAGCTAAGCCCTGCATCCGGTCTCCTAGAACGCTCCGCAGACCGGCGGCGCGTGATCGCCGATGCTTCTTCCGACGGTCGGGAGCAGGGGTTCGGCGATCGCCCCCTCGTTGCGAGACCAGCCACCCCGGCGAACCGAGAATCACCGAATCCGGGGTGAATGCCGCGCTCTCTAAGCGACGGAAGGGCGGAAGGTGACCGGCAGGCGCTGCGGGCAGCGAATGACGTAAGACGGCATGTAGACGACGTCCTCCGGGGCGATGGTCAGCGCCAGATCCTCCAGCCGCCCGAACAGCGCAGGGAAGGCGCAGCGCAATTCCAGGCGCGCCAGCGCAGCGCCCAGGCAGGAATGCGGCCCCTCGCCGAACGACAGGTGCGGGTTGTGCCGCCGGGTGACATCGAACCTGCCGGCGCCGGGACCGAATGCCTTTTCGTCCCGGTTCGCCGCATGGAACGCCATCAGGACGGCGTCGCCGCGGCGGACCACGCATCCGTCGATCTCCACGTCCTGGGTGGCATAGCGGAACGGCAGATTGGCCGCTGAGCTGCCCCAGCGCAGGATCTCCTCGATCGCCTGTGACCACGGAACTTGGCCGCTGCGCACCAGGTGCAGTTGCTGCGGATGCGTCAGCAATGCCAGCACGCCATTGCCGATGACGCCGGCGGTGGTCACGAAGCCCGCAGAGAGCACCATGAACAGCATGTCGATGAGCTCGGTGTCGGAAACGAGCTCGCCATTGTCACGCGCGACGATCAGGGCCGAAGCCAGATCATCGCCGAGCTGGCCCCGCTTGAGCGCGATCAGGCGACGGAAGAACTCCGGGATGCGCTGCCGCGTCTGTCGCACCTCTTCGGCTGTGGCGGAGGTGTTGGCCAGGCTGTAGGTGAGCGCGACGATCTCTTCGCGCTGTTCGTCCGGCAAACCGAACAGTTCGGCAATCACGTTGGTGGGCAGCGGAACGGCGAACTCGCACATCAGATCGGCACTGCCGCCGCGCTGCGCCATCTCGGCCAGGAGTCGATCGACGCATTGTTCGATCCGTGGCGCCAGCAAGGCGATCCGACTGGGCGCGAAGCTGCTGGACAGCAGGCCGCGCAAGCGCCGGTGATCGGCGCCGTGCGCCGTGGTCATGTTGTCCACTTTGCATATCCCGATCAGCGGATGATCCTCGGGAATCTCGCCGTCCTGCAGCGCCCGCCACTGTCGCCAGTCCCTGTTGAAACGCTGGTCGGAAAGCATACGCCTGAGCGTCTGATGACGGCCTGCCGCCCAGGTCACCACATCGCCTGGCAGCGACACTCGCGCCATCCCTCCCTGCTGCAGAATCGCAGAAGACAGATCATCAAGTTGCGTGGGAGCGACCGGCACACCGATCACATCGCAATGATCGTTTTCTACGCGCATGCCAACAACTCCTTTAAGAACCATCGCGGGTCCACTTCTCGGCACGGATGATCCGCGCGCGGACTTCGAAAAGTGCCCCTTCAGTGTCCTTTCGACATTAGAAACGGTAGGTGACACCTGCGCCTATCAGCCAGGGATCGAGCTCCGCCTTCCCGGTCTGCTTGTTGCCGGCCACGGTGACGTCGAAGTCTGGCTTCAGGAAAAGCTTCTTCACGTCGAAGTTGACGCCCCAGTGCTGGTCGAGCTTGTAGTCAAACCCGACCTGCAGCGCGGTGCCGAACGTGTTCTTGACCTTGAGATCATCGGCGCTGCCGGCTTGCTGATGATAGAAGATCGTATAGTTCACGCCGGCGCCGATATAGGGCTTGAAGGCGCCGAAATCGGTAAAATGATACTGCAATGTGACCGTGGGCGGCAGCAGCCAAACCTTGCCGACCTTGCCCAGCCCGCCGATCGCACCTTGGCCATCGATGTTGGCATAGGTGGTGCCGAGTATGAGTTCGGCGGCGATGTTGTCCGTGAAGAAATACGAAATATCGAGTTCCGGCGTCACGGTGTTCGAATAGGAAAGACCGGAGCCGGGCACCGCGTTGACGTGGCCCGAATCCTCAGTGATCACCCCCAACGCGCGCAGGCGGATCTGCCAGGGGCTTGGCGCTTCCGCGACCGGGGCTCCTGCCTGCGGAATGCTCGCGGCTTGATGAACATCTGCCGCACCGGCCTGTCCCGCAACGATGAGGACGACAGCCGCTGTTACTGCCCGCGCCACCCCAATTCGCGCTCTCGCCATGCTCTTCTCTCCTTGATCTTCAGAAACGACGCACTTCGCCTTGATTGAATCCTGCTCGCATCAATCGAGATTGACGGAGCGCTCATGCGGGATAGCCCCCGCATGTGTCGTGCCAAATGAGAAAATCATTGCGAAACAGTGCGACCACTCTGATAGCGCTGTGTCTCATGTCCGACTTCGTCGCAGATCCGACAATGAGTGCAGCCGTAGCCGCCGCCGGGTAGCCGAATGCAGTCGCCTCGGTTCTGGGACGGCAACGGGCTGCACGTTTCAAAACTCTCTCGGAGATTTCACACGGCGTCAGCGTATGTTCACGATGCCGTCGCAGACTGCGTACCGTGGACACCCCCAGAATGGCTTGCCCGCGTAGCAGCGGCAGTTGTCTATGGGACGCGGCCATCTGCAAACGCGATGGTATCGTCCGGAATATTATATTGGCGAACTGAACACCACGTCGCGCATACTTGCAGTTGGCGGGGACAAACGCCCATGCGGCCGGTAGAGATATCCTCGGGTGCCTACAATGAGCGAAGTACCACACCTTACCTTCGATTCTCGATACGACTGGCGTGAGCACGGGGCCTGCTGGTCGGTAGTGATGCGGACGCGGCGCCTGGTCCTTCGGCCGCAGATAGTTCGCTGAGGCACCGGATAAAATCTGCTCTCCCTGCCGGGAAGCCCTTAGGAGTGGATCCAGATGATCTTGGAAATAAAACGCCCAAGGACGGGATTTCAACCTTTGTCATGAAGGAGGCGCCGCGCACCTGGCCAATACAATGCGGCAACAGTGAAGCATGTATCCGCGTTAAAGGCGGTCGTCAAAGTTTGTACCCGAATGTACAGTTTTATAAGTGTGAAAACTTTCAATCTGTCCAAGTAAAATACGAAGACGCTGGCACGCTAAATTTTGAATTTGCACAAATGGACGTCGCGGATAGCGTCACGCTGCGAAGAATGCGCTGCGATGTGCATCTGTTTCGATCGTGGGGGGGGCAAAGACAGTCGTCCATCGACGTTCTCCCTTTTTATTGAGAGGCACAAGTTGAAACCGCAAGACGGCTGCTAGGTCGCGAGCATACGAAGACGCAACATTGTCGCCGTCCTCCAAGCTTCAGGTCTTCAACGCTCTTTCAGCGGCTTGCTGAGGGAATGCTATTGGGAAAGCCACATATGTCCGGGTCGAGTGATCTTGCGGATGAAAAGCGCCAGAGCGAGCTTTCAAGCTTTGTCCTGAGGGAGGTGCAGCGCATTCTCGCCCAATGTGATGAGGCGAGGCAGGGTGACAGGGCTGCTGTTGCGCCTTCGGGTTCTGCTCGCGACGATTCCACCGCCGTAGCCGCTGAATTGCTCGGCAGGCTCGAGGCCGAAGCAGCGCGACGGCTAAGTGCTCAGACCTTTGAGATCGCTTCCCGACCCCGCCCAGCTGATCATCCCCTCCGGCATTCGGTTCTGAAAGATTATCCGAGAGAAGGCGCGCGCATTGCAGAGTGGGCCGGTCCAGTTGCTGGCTCGACGCATCTCGAGAGACGTTTTGGGATACCGCGGTCAACGCTGCATTGGTGGCAGCAGCACAATGATGTCGTTGCCTTTCGAAGAGGCTCCCGCAAGCATGTATTTCCCCTAGCTCAGTTCATCGACGGCAGGCCCATGCCCGGAATCCGGCAGGTGCTCTCCTCGATCTCCGATCCCAGATTGGCTTGGCTGTGGCTGATCAGTCCCTCGCCTCTTCTCAAGGGCCGCGTTCCTATCGAATTGCTCAGGGAAGGTACGAACACAGAAGTCGTTGCATCGGCCGCCCAGGCCATTTCTCTGATTGGAGCTGTCTGACGTTGGTCAGGCATCGGTGGTTGTTCGTGCACATTTGATGCGTACGCAATTAGTCAATGTACCAATTGTGCAGTTTGTACAATTGTATAGTTGTTCAATTTGTGCAAGTAATACTGGCAATTTCGTGATAAAAATACAACTGATACTTCAAGATCTGGTCGGAACGCGGAGTTTGAACTTGCACTATTCCGCCCGGTGAATAGCGTCCGAGCCGGGAAGGATGCTTCGTGATGCGCATCTTTTTCGATCGTGGGGACAAGGGAGCGGTTCGTCCATCGACGTCCTCGCCCTTTTCAAATCATTCAAGGAGATCAAAATGAAGATCAAGAGCCTTCTTCTCGGCTCAGCTGCGGCACTGGTCGCAGTTTCCGGTGCGCGCGCCGCCGACGCCGTCGTCGTCGCCGAGCCGGAACCCGCTGAATACGTCAGGATCTGCGACGTCTACGGCGCTGGCTACTTCTACATTCCCGGCACGGAAACCTGCCTGCGCATCGGCGGCTATGTCCGCTACGACATCGGCGTCGGCGACATCGGCACATACACAGGTGCGGGGACCGTCGACGTCGAGGACGGCGACGATCAGGATACCTACTGGAAGCGTGCTCGCTTGTCGCTGAGGACCTGGACCGGCCAGGAAACCGAGCTCGGCACGTTGAAGACGTACACCGAAACCCGCTTCAACTTCCGCAACACTCAAGGCGATACATCTCCGATCCTCAACGAAGCCGACAACAGAGCCGTTTCGCTGAACTTCGCCTGGATCCAGCTCGGTGGCCTGCGCGTCGGTAAGGACGACTCGGCCTTCGAGGCGTTCAGCGGCTACGCCGGCAACGTCTTGAACGATACGCTGGTTCCCTACGGTGGTTTCGACACCAACGTCGTCCAGTACTATTTCGACGCCGGCAACGGCTTCTCGGCCGTCGTCTCGCTCGAACAAGGTTATGGCGACTTCACGATCGACAGCTACGTCCCGCATATAGTCGGCGGTGTGAAGTGGACGCAGGGCTGGGGCGCCATCACCGGCGTCATCGCTTACGACAGCAACTATGAAGAAGTGGCCGGCAAGGTTCGCCTCGACGTCACCCCGATGGAGAACCTGTCGCTGTTCATCATGGCCGGCTACGGCACGGACGACAACTACACGGATGGCGGTTTCGCAATCCCCGCCGGCGGCCGCGGCATGTACAAGCTGTGGAGCGGCAATTGGGCGCTCTGGGGCGGTGGCACCTACACTATCAACGAGAAGACCTCGTTCAACACCCAGATCTCGTATGACGAGGGCGAGAATCTCGGCGTCGTGGCGAACATCGCATACGACATCGTTCCGGGTCTCAAGATCACGGCCGAAGCCAGCTACTTCCATCTTGGTGATGAGACCGTCAGCAACTGGACCGGTGCCGATGACGACGACAACTTCGGCGGCCTCCTCCGCTTCCAGCGCTCGTTCTGAGGGATAGGGCTAGGTCCACAGCGCTCGCAGCGACACTACGAGCGCCACCACCCGAGACCAGCCCGGTCGGTGAAGAGACCACAAAATTGTCGGCGCATTGCTTGATTACGGACCTCCAATCCGAGCATTTCGTCGATGAGAAGGGGCGCCCTGTTCCCGGGCGCCCTTTTTTGGCGCATTGACGTCAGACTCGCGCAGGCGAGATGGATAGAGGGCACCTGTGAGGCGGACCGCTCTCTTCATGCCAGCACGAGATGATTCGCAAAACGGCGCTGGCGGCAGTTCACGTTGAAAAGCAACGGCGCCGACCCGGCATCCGTACAGCCGATGTCCCGCCGCCAAGAGGTCCGCGAGGCCGAGGCCCGCGCTTAGATCTCATCCAGAATCGCCGGCTCCAGCACTGTCCCGATGTGGCGCTACCGCCGACAATCTTCTTGACGGCATCGTACCCTCTTATTCCCGCTTGCGGAGCCTTTACCGATTGCTTGCCGATCACGACCGCCGTCGGACTGGCTTCACGCCGGTCCAGCGCCAGGTGGAACAGAAAACGCCGCGCCAACTTGCGGAACCAGCCCGTAAACCGGGTCGCAGGCGCCGAAACCGACCGGCAGCATCCGCCAGCCGCAACCTGAGCGCACAAGGTAGCGCACCGCGTTGATCACCTCACGGAAATCAACCTCGTGCCGACAGCTCAGCGCCCAGGCTTGGGCATCGCGGCGCGATCTGTTCCCCTCCTCGTCCGTCAGATCGGAGGGGTAACGCTTGGGTTTCCTGGCGAACTTGGCCATTCCCGCCAAGCATTAAGCGTCGATTCGTGCGAGCTCGTAAAACCGCCGCGCAAGGGCGGGCATTCGCGATCAACCTCGGTGAATCCAACCGGCTCCTAGGGGCGCCCGCGCGCCTGACGGCGCGTGCCGGGTGCTCGTGAACCGAGCCCGCTTTTTACCTCGGCAAGGCGGCTTCACCGCGCGGTTACGAAGTAACCGGGTTGATTTTCTGTAAGAAGGTCTCCTATCCGCGCAATTCGCCTCAAGTCATCCGGAACCATGCATGCTTGTAATATTTACTTTGCATTTTTTTATCATACTTTTGATGAAAAATGCTGTTCCTTCGTCCGAGTTACTTAAAAGAGTGAGTCGGATCTGCGCGGATGGCAGCATGAACCGGCATTTTGACCTGTATGGGGCGATGATTGTCAAGCTTGATCTTGCTTCGTTTCCTCATCTCCTTGTTCGGCCAGCTGGTGACCATCTCCTCGTCCCGACCTTGACTTCGAACTGGCCGCCGCGCGCAGTGACGGTCAAGGATGGGCCGGGGGCCCATCGCGCAGCGGACTTGTCCTTGACGGTCACGAGCACGGGCGGCAGGCTTGAATGATCGGGCGCGCGCCATTCGGCAGCCGACGACAGTTCCGAGGGGAGTTCGCCATGAGGCCCAGGCGCGGAGGTCGCGGGGCAGACTTGTATTCGGTAGATCTCAGTTGGATCTAAACCATGATGCAGCCATGCGCATCGGCGGCGAAGCTCCGGGGCGGCGGACCCATTCTACTAGGCGGATCGAAATGAAATGACCATGTGAAAATTCGGGTTGCCGCCACCTCGGATCGTCATCGGCAGACCCCGCTACCGGGGCCGCCAATTGGGTTGTGTTCTCCTCTATCCTGCGTGCCCCCATCACGCCGCACGTAAGGTGACGCCCTGCGGCGGCTCGCCCGTGATGACGAGACGCCACAACCCGATCAGCAGCTTGCGCGCCAGTGCCACGATCATCGTCTTGCGCGTGGTTTTGCGCCCGTCGGCCGTGCGCGCCTGGAACCATCGGGCGAGACCACTGTCCTTTTGGAACCGCAGAAAGCGCCACGCCAACTGGATCATGCCGCGCCGGACGCGGGCGTTGCCGGCGCGTGCCAGTCCCTTCTCGCGGCGGCGTTTGCCGCTCTCGTCCGGCGACCCCGTGAGACCGGCATAGCGCGCCACGGCGCGGCGATCGCGCAGCTTGCGGGACAGCATCTCGTGGACCAGCATGTCCGCCGTCTCGACACCGACGCCGATGACCCGCGCCAGCAGGCGAACCATCGCGTGCGGGCCGTTCGCCGCAGCCGGAGCCGCGGCGAGTCGGCGCAGGCGTTCCTGCTCGATCGTGCGGATCTGCTCGCGCACCAGGCTGAGCCGCTCAAGGAGGCGGTAGAGCTCGGCGCGAGTGTTGTCCGGCAGCGGTGTTCCCTCCGCCGTGCGGATGGTCTCGAGCCTGTCCGCCGCCTGGCGCAGGCTCAGCCGGAAGCTGCGGATGCCGAAGCGGGCGAGGATCGCCTTGATATGGTTGATAATCCGCGTCTTGTCGCCGACCAGGGTCTCCCGCTCGCGGTTCGGCCGCCGCGCGTCCTCCTCTTCGAGCGTCGGGATCGGCGCCATACTGCAATGGCGCTTCTCGCCGCGCAGCCAGCCGAGAAAGGCGCGCATCAGAAGCTCGGTGTCGAGACGATCGGTCTTGGCGCGCCGGTGCTCGCGCGACACCGCAACGCTAGCGGGGTGGATGGCGTAAGCCTCGATACCGCGCGCTCGCAGCCAGCGCGCCAGCCAGAAGCCGTCGCCGGCCGCCTCATAGGCGACGGCGATCCGCTTGATCTGGCGCCCGGTCCGGCCGGCTTCGTCGCGCCAGCGCTGCAGCAACTTCAATAGTGATGGTGCGTCGGCATCGATCTTCTTGAGGGGTTGGCGCTTGAAACCCGGAACAAGTGAGGCAATTAGCCATTTCGCCTTGCTCAATTCGATGACGGCGACGATCGTGTTATCCTGTTCGAGAGCGGTAAGGGACCGGCTCGTGTCAAAAGATTGCGACATGGGGCGCCTCCTTCTGATGGTGGTTTTGACAGCGCCGAAGGATGCCACACCCTCGCCGCTCGCCCCATAGCATCCACTAGCAGGAGAAAATATGTCTTCCATATCTACGCGCCGCGCCAACGCAACGGACGCAGAGACGGTCGCCCGTTTCAGTCACGCGCTACTCGATGAACTCTCTGGCGGGAAAGCGCCCACGCCCGACGTCGTCAGACAAAGCGCGGAGACAGTGCTTGCCGACGCCGGCGTGCTCGCTGTGATCGCAAGCGCAAATGACGAGCCGGCCGGCATCATGGTGCTGAATGAATGCACGGCGATCTATGCAGGAGGCAAGTTCGGCTATATTTCGGAGCTGTATGTTCGACCCGACAAGCGCTCCAAAGGGATTGCCCCTCATCTACTTGAGGTCGCCTCGCAGGAAAGCCGTGCTCGTGGTTGGAAGCGACTTGAGGTTGCAGCGCCCGGGCAACCAAAATGGAAGCGCACGCTCGATTTCTATCTGCGGAACGGGTTCGAGGAAGTCGGCCCTTGGCTCTGTCGGATAATCTAGACTCAGAGTGTCTGCTGTGGACTGGCTCAAAGCAACCTGCACGATCTCAGCGGATTGAGGTCCGGCGTGGTCGCTGCCTGCCGCTGCAATCGTACCAGCATCGTCATCGCAAATGTGTGCCTCAGATAATGCAAGGTTCCCGTCACGCCGGCCGCCCGGAACGCATCGGCAAAAACCGCCGTCAATCGGGTCACGCTAACGGCGTTTCCTTGAGTGTTGAGGAACAGAGCCGAGGGCGGCAATTTTGCCAACCTACAGGGGCGCTGCATAGACGACCGCACGTGACGTGCACCGGTTACGCAGCGTATAGCCGAATGGCGGATCAGTTTTATGAAATTGTACGCGAAAGTCTTTGGTGGAGCGGCAGCGTTGCTCGCTGCCTGGCCGGCGATGGCCAGCGACGCGGTGGCGAGCGAACCGGCGCCCTACAATCCCAATTTCTCTTTCGTTGGCGGCGTCGGCGTCATCGACATCGAGGCCAACGAGCTAGTCTATCAGGCTCCCGGCAGCGGCTCGAAGCTGAGCCACCTTATCTGGGAAAGCACCTCTCCGGTCATTTCAGCCGAGATGACGGCGCGCAGCGAGGCCGGCTGGACCGCCAAGCTTTCCGGCCAGATCGCCTTCAGCGGCGACAGCTACATGGAAGACTATGACTGGAGGCCGCCATTCTCGACCAATGATGGCTGGAACGACTGGAGCGACCGTTCGCGCCATTCCGACACCGATCTTGATTACTTCTATTCGGCAACCGTCGCGCTCGGCCACGATTTCCAGTTCAGCGACCAGCTGCTGATTAACGTCAACGGTGGTTTCAAGTACACCTCGGTCAAGTGGACTGCCTATGGCGGCTCCTATGTCTCCAGCGTTGCCGGCTTCCGGGATTCGGTTGGCGACTTCCCAGGAGACGCAAAGGGCATCAGCTACCAGCAGAAATTGCCGGTCGCCTTCGCCGGCATCGATGCGACCTATGTCCAGGATCGCTGGAACTTCGGCTTTGCGCTGAAGGGCGGCACGACCTTCTCGGCCGGCGATACCGATCATCACTGGATGCGTGACCTGCGCTTCGAGGATGATTTCGAATCGGCGCCGGTTTTGATGTTCGGCGGCAGCGTCGGCTACCAGTACAACCAGCGGACCAGCTTCTTCGTCTCCGGTTCCTACGAAAAGGTGTTCACCGCTCGCGGCGACTACAACACCTATGACATTGCGACCGGCGCAGAGACTGGCGGCGAAGACGACTGGATCGGCGGCGATTTTGCCGCGGCGACGGTGATGGTCGGCATCAAGACCTCGTTCTGATTGAATGAACCCGACCGGCCCAAACCGATGTCCGCACGGCGCAGAAATCTGACGCGCCCGCGCGCCTGACTGCGCGTGCCGGGTGCTCGTGAACCGAGCCCGCTTTTTCTTCGGCAGGCTCAGGCGGTCTCGGCCATCCGGCTTCGCCCCCTGGCGCGGGCAGCCTGTCGGCTGCTGTCGGATTTGTGTGGTCGCCCTGACAGCAGTTTCGATCCGTCGGACCGCATCTCGCAGCTGGTCTGCTCCGGCTGCGAGGCGAAGCGGGGAAAACCCGGTTTCCAACGAAGGCAGCGATCCTTACGGGCATCTGTCAGATCCGCCGTTTTCAAAGCCACGGCAGGTAGGTCCTCGAGGGTTTACTGATCGACTCGACCGTTTGGCCGCTGATGGGCCGCTATCTGCAGCGCGTTCAGGCCTCCCGACAAGGCAAAATACGGCTACCGAATCCCACAGCTCTCGACAGTTCGTCCGCTTCAAAGAGCGCAACGATCGACTGAGCGGCTGGAATGCGGGGCATTGCTTTCCGGCAGCCTCGGGCCGCAAGCGGCCGCCTTTGGCTGTCATCGGGCACTTGAAATAACCGTCTGAATCAGGCTGCCCTGTAGCCGACGGGGGAAATGCGTTGGTGTTTCTTCTTGTAGATGCAGTAAGTGAGCAAATCATAGGTATTTGAGAAGCTATGCAACCAGAATATGTGAGGTTCGCCGTTCGCATCACAAAAGATGCTTTCGCCTTCGCCCACCGGACCCCGCTTGCGGCTGGTTGCGTGATCGCAGATCGCGGAATAGGCAACTTCGGTGGTGATTCCGGGAAAGTGCTCAGCAAGCGCTTTCGATCTCGGGAAATAGGCTACATTGTCGATCCCCGCCTTCTCGCAGATATCTCTGTGATAGGGATGCCGGCTGACAACGCCGAAGGCAGGAAAGTCCGGATCGCGTTCGCAAACCATTTGCCAAAGCGTTGTCGTAAGGGTGTTCCCGTAGCGCTTGCGAAGCTGCTCGATACTCTTCCATTCAAATGAGCAGTCCAGCGCTTCGGGACGAAATCTTCCCCCGAGAAACAAGAGGTGGCGCCCGCCATAATTGGCTTCCGCCTCCATTGCCTGATGGAATGTCGGGTTCAGCGTGGACTCATTGTCGCCCAGAAGCAGGGAGCGATGCCAAGGCAGAAGATCATGTGTAATCTCATGTGCGATGAGGAAGCGTCGCTTCAGCTCGGCTACATCATCATCGATGAAGATTCGCTTGTCGCCTTCCTTCAGCATCAGGATACCACGAAGGCCATATTGCTGGACTACATCGACCATGCGCTTGGCCGTGCTGGTGATCTCGTTGCCAGCGATTCGCGCCCGGTGGGCGATCTCATCCAGTAGGCTCAGGTTCGCTTTGCTATAATAGGTAAGGTCAAGCTTTTGCAGCGCGCGTACCTGCTCGAGCCGTAACGGGGGCTCTGGATTGCCGAGATCACGCAGCAGACGTGATATGTGCTCATGGATATCTCGGCGCTCAAAGTCCCCGATTATCGGCTCAATCGCGGACATGGTCATCCATTCTTCTTATCGATTGACGCCAGTACCTTGACGAAATCGTTGAGGTCGCGCCTTTCAGCCTGGCTTAGCTTCGACAGGTCGTCCGAACTCGCGGCAAAACGATGCGCCGCTTCGGTGAGATTGTCGTTCTGCGCAAACGACGCCGCGGTCAGCTGTTCCACAGCACGTGCTGAAACCCCAATGAACTCGGCTAGCTGATGAACGGTACGCGGGCCTGGAACATAGCAGGGATCCTTCTCCACCTTCTCCAATTCCGCCGCATCAACACGAATTTTGGCAGCCAACTGCGCAATACTCAATCCGTCCTTGCGTCGAAGCTGATGCACCAATTTAAACAGCACAACAGTTTTGTGTTCAGAGGCAGCCGAAGGCTGCCCCGCAGTTGCTTGGTGACGAGACTTCTCCTGCATAAGACGCTCAAGCGGAGCTGCATCGCGCAGCGGGAGTCCCGCGTCGCAATCGACATCTGGATCATGTTCGATATGGCTGCGTAGCCAATCGGCAGTGAAATGTAATTTCATGGTCGACTCCTCTTGCTAGTGTTGCACGGATAGGAAAGTCGCAGCATCGCTGCTGGAAAGCTCGAAGTATCTCAGCCCTTTATGCACTCCTTCGCTATCCGCTCCAAGATCCGTCATTCCGATCGCATCCCGGTAGAAAACTTCTGCGCCAGGAAGGGAATGCAGACCGATCCGGCCACCAAACTCTTCTTCCAGGCTCAAGCTGACGGCCGTGCCAACGAGCGCACGCCCCGCACCCTTGTAAGTCGGCTCAGCAACCAGCTTTGGTCGATTCCATGGCGCCGTCGCCAGAAACTCCACGTAGATCAGCGGCACTCGCTGATGCTCGGGATGGCGACTGAAGCAGTCTTGGCCACCTTTGCGCGTCATCATGATGGCCTGTGTGCTGCCACCACATTCGAGCACGAAGAAATCGAACAGGAACGGGTCGTTCAGCGCAGCCAGCGCCTTCTTGCCCCATTCCCAATGGGCGTCTTCGGCATTGACCTCCGCTAGAGTCTGAAGAGAGGCCTTGGCTTCCCTGCGACGCAGCTCAAAAAAGCGGCCGCCAGCGTCCTTCGATATGCGCCAGATTCGTGCTGTCCAGGCCATGATACAGATCTGCATCTTCGAACCGGCCTGTTGCGCGATTTAAGAGAAAGACGCGATCGATCAGCTCTTTCATAGAACCATCAGCTCTACTTTTTCTGACTTATCCGCGCTTTCGACAAACACCTTTTCGCCACGCGCCAGTCGATCGTCGACTGATTTGTACAGCCGCAGCGCCTGGCGAACGAGCGCGGTTTTGGACAGTCCTTTTTCTTCACACATGGTTTCAAGGACGCTCATTTCCGCGTCCGACAAGTTAAGCGTCATCGTGCGCTTCATAGGCGCCTCCTAACCGGTGTTTTTTATGTAGCTATAAAGTCCACAATTGTCAATCAAAAAATGAGGATAAAATAGCTATTAACTAGCTAGACATTGGCTAAAAATTGCATATATGTCTTGTGCAGAATGAGAGACAAGGAGGCTTCGATGCCTGACGTGACGAACTTTACATTCAAGCTGGACGGCCGCGTGGTGGCTACCAATGACGCCATCATTTCTGGTCGCGAGGTCCGCGCCCTCGGTGGGCTTGATCCGGCCAGCGACTATATTCTCATCCAGATAGCGGACAGGACATCGCGTTCGATCGGCCTTGAGGAAGCGATCGACTTCAGGGAGATGCCCCACTCTGAGTTCCTTTCATTCCAAGGCGACAGGGCCTTTTCTTTCACCGTCAACGAGCGTGGCTGGGAGTGGGGATCGGCGACAATCTCCGCGGCCGACATCTATCGCTACGCGAGCATCGACGAGGATCTCGAGCTGATCCTGGACAGCGCCGGCGATACGGTCATTCCCGCTGACGGCGCGGTGACTCTTGGCGGACAGGGCGTGGAGCGCATCCGCAGCCGCGAGGCGAAAACGGTCGTCATCAAGGTCAACGGTCGATCGCGCACGGTACCCAGGAGAAAGCACAGCTATCGCGAGATTGCACTGCTCGCCTACCCCGACGCCAACTTTGAGAAGTTCAAGTACACGATCACCTACCTGAAAGGTGTCCACGGCGCGGAAGGTGATCTGGTGGAGGGCGAGAACATCGAAGTCAAGAACGGGATGGTCTTCAATGTCCGCCGATCTGATAAGTCGTGATCCGCATCTGAAGCGGCTGCTGGACGAGGGGTTCGAGCTCGAGATGCGCGAGCTCGTTCTTCTCCTCGTTCACAGCGTCCCCTACGTGAAGCGCGACAAGTCGCTTGGCCGCGGCACGCTTGTCTGCACTCTGTCGCTGGATACCCAAGGCCTGACCGCATCTCCACAGACCGACCACACCATGTGGTTCACCGGAGAGACGCCTTGCCATCGCGATGGTGCGCCGATGACCAATATCATTCACAACAGCAACGAGGCGACTGTCGGGTCCGACATCAAGGTCCACCACTATTTCTCGTCGAAGCCAGAAGGGACCGGCCAGTATGCCAACATTTACGACAAGGTTGTCACCTACGAATCGCACCTCGGCGCCGCCGCGCGGTCGCACGACAAGACCGCGAACGCGCGCACAGGCGTCACGCTAGCCAGCGCGCAGGACGATAGCCCCTTCGCGATCCCCGATTCTGCGTCAGCCCGCTACGGAATCGTTGCCGCCAATCGCAAGCTCAGAGGCCGCGTCGCGATCATCGGCCTCGGCGGCACCGGTGCCTATCTGCTCGATCTCGCCGCCAAGACCCGCGTTGCCGAGATCCACCTCTACGACGACGACCAACTTCTCAACCACAATCTTTTCCGTTCGCCTGGTGCTCCCGAACCGGTGCTGGCGAAGAATTTTCCCCGCAAGGTCGATTATTACGCAGCGCTTTACGCGCGCATGCACAAGGGCGTGAAGCCGCACCCCACCAGGGTCAAGGCTGACAACATTGACGAATTTGCCGGTTATGACTTCGTCTTCGTCTGTGTTGACAAGGGATCGTCGCGGCGCGTGATTGCCGAAGGGCTGGTTCGCCTGGGCATTCCGTTCGTCGACACTGGCATTGGTCTTGGACTCGACGACAACACGCTCGATGGTTGCGCAAGGGCGACTTTCATTGCCCCCGGCACGCCGTGGGCGGAGGTGGCGACCCATCTGTCGTTCGGTGACGACGATGAAGAGGCCGATGTGTACGGAACCGAGATCCAGACCGCCGAGCTCAATTCGTTGAACGCGATCATGGCGATCATGCGCTGGAAGCGCTGGCTGACCTTCTATCGTGATGAGCGCAACGAAAGAAACGCGACATACATGATCGAGGGCAACAACATCACCAACCGGGGGGCATGATGGCTCGGGTGGATCGTCTTACAACCGTCTTTGTCGAAGACATTCCCGAACAGCTGGAAGACGGGGTTCTTTACGTGTCGCGCCAATGCCACGTTGCCCTCCACAATTGCGCCTGTGGCTGTGGCGAGGAGGTTTCGACACCGCTCGTTCCAACCGAATATGACCTTGTCATGGAGGACGAGGGCGCTTCGATCTGGCCGTCGATTGGCAACCACGACTTCCCTTGTGGCGCACACTACATTGTCAAACATGGCCGAATCCATTGGGCGGGCAAGATGTCTCGCGAGCAGATCGAAGCCGGCCGCGCCTATGACCGCCTTCTCAAGCGCGGCGCCCAGCCAAAGGGGTTCAGGGCCATCCTCGCATGGATCAAGCGCCTGTGGATCAAGTTCATCGGCTAATCAGCTGCGGCCGATGGCATCGCCTTTGCAAGCATAGATCAGGTTGACGACGCCTTCGGGAAAGCCGGCCTCCGCCGCGAGCGCAATCATCGCGCCTGCAACAACAAGCGGCGTCTGTTCGGCAGGTTTGAGGATGACCGCGCAGCCCGCCGCCAGCACCGGCGGGATCCTGCGCGCGACCATCGAGGCAGCAACGCCGACCGGCTGCTTGACCACCAGCATGCGCCGGTCCGACGAAGGCGGGGGAGATCGTCTCGCCATAGACAGGATTGGCCTTCGGCGTACCATCGCAGATACGGCCGCGTGAGAGACTTCGAACTGGCTTCGCCAAGCGGCTTGCCCATCTCCGCCGTAAGAATGGCAGCAAGGCCGACGGCATGGTCTATGATCAGCTGAGGCCAG
Organism: Mesorhizobium sp. WSM4841; assembly: GCF_055811515.1. Classification (NCBI taxonomy): domain Bacteria; kingdom Pseudomonadati; phylum Pseudomonadota; class Alphaproteobacteria; order Hyphomicrobiales; family Phyllobacteriaceae; genus Mesorhizobium; species Mesorhizobium sp. WSM4841. The sequence goes on along the minus strand of NZ_JBVVQC010000031.1, from coordinate 50,694 downwards.
CGCCATAGCATGTCGCAGCACTCCCGGGCGGTGATGGCCGCCCATCCAGCCTGCGCCATATACGCCTGGTCGACCGCTGCGCGCCTCCTCGACCCATGTCGGGAAATTTCCGCCAGCACGTCGCCAGTGGATGGATCAAGCCCTCGAAAATTTGCTCGCCAGGCGGCGTGCCGAGTGTCGGCATGCGGTCGATAGCGCCGAACAGCTATGCAGATTTCAGGTGCAAGCGGTTGGCACAGAGGCACGCCTGGCGGGGGCACCGGCCGTTGAGCCTGCGAGCTGATAAAACGGCAGCGCAAGGCATGGCGTCCAGGCGGCCGCGGCAAGCGGCAATCTGCCGGCACTTGATGGCGCCCGCGCGCCTGAAGGCGCGTGCCGGGCGCTCGTGAACCGAGCCCGCTTTTTCTTCGCGAGGCTCAGACGGCCTCAGCCATCCGGCTTCGCCATCTCCTATAGCGCCAAGGGCGGACCCAGCCGCCCTTTGATACGGTGATGATGTTGAAGATCATGGTGCTTCAGGCGCTCTACTGTCTCTCGGACGATCAGGCCGAGTTTCAGATCCAGGACCGGCTGTCGCCGGTGGGCATGGCCCCATATCCATCCCATGGATGCATTATATCCAAACAATCAAGTTCACCCATCCGTCATGATGCTGCATAGCGCAGGAAAGCCAATGTCCCGTGCTTTCCAGCTCACGTTCACGAGCGTGGACTTTGTAGGAAGAACCAAGTCGAAACCGGCGCATCATAAGGGGCAGAGTATCCATGAACGCAATGGCGGCGGGGCAGGCCGGATCTGAACGTTTTATTGCTTTAGAGGGGTTGAGGGGGCTGGCTGCAGTTGGCGTCCTCTTGTCTCACGCCCTCTTCGCTGTCGAGCCAGGGATATTCAAAACCATGTACCCGTTGGCGCAAGCAGCGTGGCCAGAAATCGGATGGCCTGCTCAGCTTCTAACTCTCCCCCCACTCAGCATGCTTATCAACGGAAGCTTTGCGGTTTGTGTATTCTTCGTTCTAAGCGGCTTCGTCCTTACCAAGTCTTTTGCTGACACTGGAAATGCGTCGGTGCTTGTATCCAGAGCAATCCGACGGATACCCCGCCTCGGCATTCCAATCGCGGCTTCAATCGTTTTTGCCGGTGCCATTTTTGCCATGGGGCTGATGAGAAATCTTGAAGTTGCTCCACTCACGGGCTCGATCTGGCTGACCTGGTATTACCCTAGCTCAATTACGGCCGCGAACATCGCCAAGGAGGCCCTATATGAGTCCTTATTTCTCGGTAAGAACAAACTCAATTCACCACTCTGGACGATGTCCATTGAGCTCGTCGGTTCATACTTAGCCTTCACGTTCGCCTTCGCTACGAGGTGGTTCACCTTCGCCCTCGTCACAGTTTTTGCCGCGGCTCTCTCTTTTGCGGTCCATATAGCTTACCTGCCCTTCGCCTTGTCGTTCGGGGTCGGCGTCCTCCTGACTCGCGTTTCTCCAGCGAAATGGTCTCACAAAGCCAAGATCGCAATCTTTCTTGCTGCCATCTATCTTGGCGGCTTCTCAAACGACATCTTGTATGAGCCGATCATCAAACTCTCCCCAATCGACTTTAATCCCCTGAAGGACGCAATGCACTGCGTCGGTGCAACCTTCCTTGTCGCTAGCGTTCTCGCGCTTCCATCGCTTCAGCGAGCCTTCTCGTCATACTTTTTCCCACTCCTGGGTCGATTGTCGTTCTCGGTCTACCTTCTTCATTTCCCTATCCTTTGTTCCCTCGGGTGCTTTGTCTATCTCTGGACTATCCAATGGGGGCATGCCATTGCGGCTAGTAGCACTGTCGTCATTGTACTTGTAACCACCATCATTGCTGCGGTGCCTTTTCAGCGCCTTGTAGACGTGAAGTCCATGGAAGTGGCCAAGAGGGTGGACCAATACCTGAGAGGTTTTTGTGTAAGACTGCGGAGCCGTAGACTGGCGCTGCGCTCAACCATTTGAGCGGGACAAACATAGCTAATCATTCTGACCTCAATAAAACGAAAGGTGCCCTGCCTTGGAAGAATTCGTATCACGCATCGCCACCAATGTCGGCGTCGACCCGGCTCTCGCAGACAAGGCCGTTGGCATGATGCTGGGTTTCCTGCAACGCGAGGCAGCCGACGGTGCCGCTGCGCGCATGATCGAGGCCATTCCCGGAGCTTCGGAATTAGTGGCGAAGCATGATGGTGAGGACGCAGAGGGCGGCAGCGTCCTCGCCGGAGGCGGCGTGGTGGGTTTCGGCCAGCAATTGATGAACGAGGGTCTCAGCCTGGGAAATATCGCCGGCCTTGCTAACGAGATGATCGCCTTCGCCAAGGAACATGCCGGAGACGAACTCGTGGACGAGGTCCTCAATTCCGTTCCCGGCCTTCCCCAGTTCGCCTGATCAGCAGCAGCCGGGTGGCGTACGATGTCGTGCGCCCGTCTCGGCCCTCTTGCGCAGCTAGAGCAGCTAGAGCAGATTCGACGTAGCCGGCTGCCTCGAAATAATGCCTGCATTCCTCGGCTGTGAAGGCTGCAAGGCAGTTGGCCACGACCGACCAGAGTTCGTCGATGGTTCGGGTTGCAGCCTTTCGCAGGAGAGCCTTGAGCTTCGAGAAAGCCATCTCGATCGGGTTGAAGTCGGGCGAGTATGGCGGCAGGAACAGGAGCCGCGCCAACCTTCTCGATCACCTCGCGCACGCCGCTGATCTTGTGGGCGGGCAGGTTGTCCATGACCACGATGTCGCCGGGGCGAAGCTCGGGTGCGCGGACCTGCTGCGCATAGGCGAGGAAGGCAGAACCATTCATAGGGCCATCGAGCAGCATTGGCGTCGCCAAGCCGCCCAGCCGCAGGCCGGCCGTGAATGTGGTGGTCTTCCCATGGCCCTGAGGAACGGCCGCCCGACAATCGTTCGCCGAGCAGGCTGCGGCCACGCAACCGCGCCATCTTTGTGGATGCTGCGGTCTCATTGATGAAAATCAGCCTCTCGGGGTCGAGATCGAGCTGCCCATCGAACCAGGTTCTGCGGCGGCGCAGAACATTGGGGCGCTGCTGTTCGGCGGCGTGCGCCGTCTTCTTTTGAAACGTGATGCCGCGCCGGTCGAGGTACAGCCGGACCGTGGACGACGCTGCCCGCACGCCGCGCTCGGCGGCAAGGCGCTCCCCGATCTCAGCAAGCGTGATGTCCGGCGCGTCCTCGATGAGGCCAAGAATGAAGGGGCGCATCGAGCTTCGAACGCCACGGCTGGCCCTGCTTGCGCGCTCCCATCTGGCCGGTCTCGCGATAGCGGCGATACCAACTCCCGGCCGTCGAAATACCGATCCGGAAGCGACGCGTCGCCTCGCGCGTCGAAACCCCCGACTTCAATGGCCGCAATCCCGCGCCCACGAAGGACCGCCCTTAGGCTCCTCGTCATCATCACATCCTCGTAAATCACCGGGACAGTGAATCAGACAGGATCTATCGCGTGATTCCCAAACCGACTCTGTGTTCATCAAAAGATGCTCGAGGTATTCTCCGCCGCGTGTTCCGTACAGACCCTGCCAGACTACCAACCGCCGGGCGCGCAAAGCGAATGAACTTTGGAGTTCATTCGTCTACCCCAAAATCGACTGCAGGCGTACCGATGTGCATAACTTTAGGCGGCAAAGGCTTATCCTGAACGCTTTCGATGAAGCCCGCGAGATAAGCAAATATATTGTACTTCTCAAGTACCAACCGCTTCGCCTCTCGTATTGCATCGCGACGTTCCTTCCAGAGGTCCGATTCGATGATTTCTCGGATCTTTTGAATTACATTCTTGTCCTCTGGATCAATCAGAACCATTGAGTCCGGGGGAAAGAACCTCGTGATTGCCGGGCTACCGTAATAGATCGGCATTGTTTCAGCAACGAAGCAGTCCATAAGCTTCTCTGTAAAATAGTAATCAGCTCTAGTATTCTCGAAAGCTATACTGTAGCGGTAAGGTGCAAGTGCGTCCCATTTATCTCCAATCAGGTGAAAGCCTCGGCCGAACAGGTCGAACTCGAGCTCCCCTCTCAGCCGTTCCAAAAACGCCAGCCGATATCGATGTCCTTTAAGCATGGCGATGTTGCTGGTAATCCATGAGAGCCGACGCGGCTTGTCAACGACTTCGCTGACCAGAAGTTGGTCATACGTCTTTCTTACAGACCAAGACCGAGTGATAGGTGGAGACAAGACGAATCGACGCCCTGCATTCTGCCGAGCTACCAGCTCTGCGTCAGACGTCAGAACGATGGTATTTTCCCCCTGCCCAAGATGGAGGGCGCGATGAGCTTTCGTCGGCGGTTCGCCGATTGCAAAAATGGTCCTGTTCGGGCTCGCCTCGATATCAACAGGAAGTCCAAAAACAGAAGGAGAGTTAAAGATTATATGCCAATCCGGCGTGAAGGACGTCTTGCGTACAAAAGCGACATTGTTCCAGATTCCACTGCCCTTTGGAGTGAGATGGTGGATTGCGTCTTCCAGACCGCCCCAAGAATCGAGGCAGGCAGCAACTATGGGCGCCGGACGTTCCGTCAGCAATTTGGCGCTAGACAAAGCAGTTCGACTCCTTCACTTCGGTGGTACCGGCAGTAATTTCGGCACCAGGATCAGACCTCTCTGCGCCTATTCCCGTCGTGAGATGAAGCTAAAACGATCGGAATCGATGGCTAAACGGTACGCAGGTAAGCCCTTCGATATCGAAAAGTCTGGGAGAACTATGCTTGTAACCCCTGCTCCTCCATCTCAATCGGCTTCCATAATCTAGCTCTGACGATTTTTGATGCAGTTTGGGAGTTCTGTCGAGAGTCTTCTGCAAATTTGCGATCACGGTCGCCGGTGTTGGCGGGTCAGGCGCGGCGTCTTCAAGTAACGCAAGCGCCCAGCCCGCCCGCCGCCGTCAGGAGGCCTTGGGCTCCTCCAGCTTGCGCGGCATCTCCTTGCTCGGCCAGGTGCTCCCTGTTGAGATAGCGAATCGCCTCCAGCAGTTTTCGTGTGTTTCGACGGCGAGCGCGCGGACGAGCCGCAGGCAGTTCTCGGCGCTGGGAAAGATGCGCACCACATGGGTGCGCCGCTTGATCTCCTGTTTGAGCCGCTCCAGGCTGTTGGCGCTCTTCAGGCTGTTGTGATGCTGGCGTGGCAGCCGGTTGAAGGTGAGCGTCTCCTCGACGTTGTCCTCCGCCCACTGGCACAGCTTGGGGCAGCGCGTCTCCCACTTGGCCAGCCATTGGGCGAGGTCGCGCCGCATTTCGGAAAGGTCGCGCCGGTCATACATCCAGCGCAGTTCCTGCAGGCAGTCATCATCGATCCATTGGGCCGGCAAGATGTCTCGCGAGCAGATCGAAGCCGGCCGTGCCTATGACGCCTTCTCAAGCGCGGCGCCCAGCCGAAAGGGCTCAAGGCCATCGTCGCATGGTTCAAGCGCCTGTGGATCAAGTTCATCGGTTGATCAGCGTGCGGCCGACGGCATCGCCTTTGCAAGCATGGATCAGGTTGACGACGCCTTCGGGAAAGCCGGCCGCGCACATTGCGCCTGCAACAAGCGGCGTCTGTTCGGCAGGTTTCAATATCACGGTGCAGCCGCCGCCAGTGCCGGTGAGATCTTGCGCGCCACCATTGAAGCCGGGAAATTCCATAGCGTGATCGTGCCAACAACGCCGGCTGGCTGCTTGATCACCAGCATGCCCGGTCGGTCGAGGGCGGGGAGATCGTCTCGCCATAGATGCGGTTGGCCTCTTTGGCATACCATTGCAGATATGCCGCCGCATGCGAGACCTCCGACTTGGCTTCGGCAAGCGGCTTGCCCATCTCAGCTGTGAGGATGGCAGCGAGGTCGGCGGCGTGGTCGATGATCAATTGATGCCAGCGCCAGAGCATGTCCCTGCGATCCCGGGCGGTCAACGCCGCCCATCCAGCCTGGGCCGTATAAGCCTCGTCGATCGCCGTGCTCGTCTCAGCGCCCATGTCGGGTAGCTCTGCCAACACTTCGCCAGTGGATGGATCAAGCCCTCGAAAGTTCGCTCGCCAGGCGGCGTGCCGAGTGCCGGCATGCGTCCATAGAGACGAACAGCTATGCAGATTTCAGGTGGAGCATCAGCGGTTGGCACAGAGGCACGCCTGGCGGGGGCACCGGGCGATGAGCCCTGCGAGCTGATAAAACCGCAGCGCAAGGCATGGCATCCAGGCGTCCGCGACAAGCGGCAATCTGCCGGCACTTGATGGCGCCCGCGCGCCTGACGGCGCGTGCCGGGTGCTCGTGAACCGAGCCCGCTTTTTCTTCGCCAGGCTCAGGCGGTCTCGGCCATCCGGCTTCGCCCCCTGGCGCGGGCAGCCTTCGGCTGCTGACGGGCGCCGGCCTGTCGGCCGGCGCGGTTTGTTCGTTGGCCTTTCCCGGCGGCGCGGGGTGGGCGGCACTCCCTTCTAGGCCCGCCGCGGCATCCCGCAACCCTTCGCTTCGCTTCGGGTCCTCCTCTTCGTTCCGGTCCTTCGGATGCGGTCCGCCTCCGACGGCGGGCCTTTCCGGTCGCGTCTCGCCGCCCACCCCGCTTCCGGGGAAAGGCGCGGGATTGAAGAGCGGAGGACCAGACGATGCGTGCAAAACACAACCGTTCCGGCAGCCGAGAGGCTGGCGCGGGCAGGGGCGGGCGCTCGGGCGCCAGCCTTTATCAGGAAATCACGGACCGCATCATTGCCGAACTGGAGCGCGGCACCGTGCCATGGGTCAAGCCATGGGGCAGCGCAAAGGCCGACCTCGGCCTGCCCAGCAACGCGGCCACCGGGCGCCGCTATTCCGGCATCAACATCCTCATCCTGTGGGGCGCCGTCATCGAGCGCAGCTATTCCGGCCAGAACTGGCTGACCTTCCGGCAGGCGCTTGCCCTTGGCGGCAATGTCAGGAAGGGCGAGCGCGGCACCACAATCGTGCATGCCGACCGCTTTGTCCCCAAAAACGAGAAGGAGCGCGCCAAGACAGACGGCGACGAGCCGCAGGCGGTACCGTATTTGAAGCGCTTCACCGTCTTCAACGTCGCGCAGTGCGACGGCCTGCCCGAGCACCTTTACCGCAACGCCGAACCGCTGCCCGAACGCGAGATCGTCCCGCAGGCCGAGGCGCTTATTCGAGGAAGCGGCGCGGATTTCCGCATCGGCGGCGATCGCGCTTTCTACTTGCCGGGCAGTGACACCATTCAGGTGCCGCCGCAGCCGGCATTCTTTCAGCAGATCGACTATTACCGCACCTGCTTCCACGAGCTTGGCCATTATGCCGTAAGCTGGATTATGCCGCATGGCAGAGTTTGGCGGCTAATGTGCCGGCTTTTTGGCCGTGCGGCAGTTCGGCATAATCAGAGCGCTTCGAGGAAGGCGAGCAGTTCGTCGCTGGGGCGATACCGTCCGGGAAGCGTTTCTGGGCTGGCGACCTGAGAGAGCGCCTTTTCCTTTAGCCGCATGTCGGCGTGGATATAGATTTGGGTTGTTTCCACGGATTCGTGTCCAAGCCATAGCGCAATCACGGATTGGTCGACGCCATGATGCAGCAATTCCATCGCCATACTGTGCCGCAGCGTATGCGGCGTGACGCGCTTGCCTGCGAGACTCGGGCAAACTCGTGATGCTGTCAGGCAATGCTTTCGCACCAGATGCTCCAAAGCATCACGGCTGAGCCGCTCGCCCCGGATCGACGGGAATAATGGCCCGTCGATGTCATGGCGTTTGCCTATCCAGACCTGGATCAGTTTGGCCGTATCGCGACGAAGCGGTGTGCTGCGTTCTTTTCGTCCCTTACCGATGCAGCGGATATGAGCACCCGTGCCAAGCATCACATCCTTGCAGCGCAGGTTGATCAGTTCGGAGGCCCGCAGCCCGGTCTGAAGTGCCAGCACCAGCAGGACATGATCACGTCGCCCCACCCACGTCGTTCGATCCGGCGCCACCAGCAGCGCCGCTATCTCCTCAGCGTCAAGGAACGTCACGCTCCGCTTCACGTACCGTTTGTTGGGCATCGACAGAATACGCTGGCAATGAAGAAGCCAACCCGGGTCGGTCAAAGCAACGTAACGGAAGAATGATCGGATCGCGGCAAGGCGCGTATTGCGGGTGCGTGCCGTGTTGCCGCGCGCCGTTTCCACATGGCTCAGGAAGTCGGCGACAAGATCGGCATCGAGATCTTCGATCGTCAGCTTCGTGGGCGGCTTTCCACACCTTGAACTTGCATACTGGATCAGCAGCCGGAATGTGTCCCGGTAGCCAGCGATGGTGTGGCGGCTCGCCTCCATCTGCGTAGAGAGCCGGTCGGTGAAGAAGCGCTGGATCAGCGCAGGGAAGTTGGTCGCCTTCATCGGGTTTCCACCTCCGCCGCTACGCCAGTCATTCGGGCAGAGGCCAGCTCCAGCAGTTCCGGGACTGCTTCCAGATACCAATAGGTATGAGCTGGACTCGCGTGGCCGAGCCATGTCGTGAGTTTGATCATCTCGCGACCGACGTCGTTGCCCGACCGATACCAGTTCAGCATGGTACGCACCGCGAAGGTGTGGCGAAGATCGTGGATGCGCGGTCCACGGCCGTGCCGAAGATGAAGCTGCGGTTCGCGCAACCCAATCTGTTGGCATACATGCGCGAAGTTGTAGCGTGCACCGCAATCGCCAAGACGATGTCCCTCGCAGGTCACGAAGAATGCCTCGGGCCTGCGCCCGAGCAGCCTATCCCGCTCGCTACCGTAACTTTCCAGCCGCTGCACAACGCTCCGGTCCAGCGCCAGTAGCCGCTCCTTCCCGAGCTTGCCCTGCCGGACATGGAGCACGCCGGATTCAACATCGAGATCGGCAGGATCGAGACCGAGAGCTTCGCTGATCCGAAGTCCGGTCACTGCGATCAGGCCGAAGAGCGTCGAGCAAGTCAGACCACGTATGCCGTAGACGGACGGCAGCGTCCGCGCATGCTCGATGATCGCAACGATTTCGGCTTCACTGTAGATATATGGATGCACACGTTGAAGGCGGCCAGGCACCAATCCCCGGGGCGGCGCCTCATGCCTGGGGTCAATGCCATGCAGCCATTCCGCAAACTGGCGGGCCACCCTGAAGCGCGTTGCCCGTGTTCCGGGACTGGCGGATGGCAAGCTCTCAAGCCAACGCATGATCAGGCTGGTGTTGACGCATTCCGCGTCATCGCGGTCGGCGAAGGTGGCGAAGCGCCGTAGTATCCGTTCATCGGTACTCAGATTGGCACCGAGCCGTCTTCTGACAGTCAGGTAGCGGTCAATTTCGGCAAGGAAGCTCATCGTGCCACCTCCGCGACAGGCCAAGGTTGGGCGATAGAGCGCAAGCCATCCGTGTCGAGCTTCGCGTAGATCATCGTCGTCGCGCGCGATCGATGTCGTAGCAGATCGCCGATCTCTTCCAGTGAAGCGCCGGCGCGAACCATGGTCGTCGCCAGACTGTGGCGCAGAACATGCGATCCCACATAGGGTGTCGGCGGCTTGACGCCCGTCGCGGTGAAAGCCTCCTTCAGTATGTCGTTGATCACCTGGCTGTCCTTGAATGGACGATTTGGCGCCCGATGCGTCACGAACAGCGTGCGCGTGGTCGTTGAGGTTCGATCCTCCCGTAAATATCTGCTGATCGCTTCGCCGACGTCTGGCGGAATCGGCAGCCGGTCGTGAAGCTGCCCCTTTCCGCGTATCAGCAATACGCCTGAACGCCAGTCGATATCGTCGAGCTGGATCGCCGTGACCTCGACCGCACGCAGGCCAAGGCGGGCCATCAGCAGCAGCATTGCATAGTCGCGGGCACCATGCCGTGGATTTGCGCGCACCGACGCCAAAACGGCCTCTACTTCTTTCGGCGACAAATATCGTGGAAGCCTTGCTCCCCAAGGCGTGCGCACACGAGGTACGCATAAGGACAGGTTTGTGGACGTGAGACCCTGCGCGAACAAGTACTGGAAGAAGCTGCGCAGATGCGTGGCTAACGTCTTGTCCCGGTATGGGGTCGTGTGCCGCGTGAGGACATGCTCCATGAACGCAACAACATCTCGGACATTCAGCGCTGCCAGATCGAGCATGTGATCACCAAAGCGGTGACCGAGAAAGCGGGATGCAAACCGCCGAACATGATCGATTGATCGTGGGCTGAGGCCACGTTGCCGTAAAAGGTAGGTTTCAAAATTGGCCAGCAGTTCAGCGCGCTCGGCTTGCGCAGGGCTCAGCGGTGGTCGTGTCGCCACGCCGATCTCAATAAGATGCGCGACGAACAGCCTGGCAAGACTAGGAACCTTGATCTGGCTTTTCGGCGTGACGGGCAACCGCCGGCCCAGTTCGACAGCAAGGTCGGGCGTCAACGCCGACGGCGTAATGCCCTCGGTTTCGAGCAAGCGACCGAAGCGCCGAAGTAGGTAGCGATAGTTCGCCAAGGTGTCGGGTTTGTAGTTTCTCGACGAAAGAGTTTCCTCGAACGACGCGAAGAAGGGATCGAGGCAGGTGGTCTGATCGGATATTTCCATTTCCTGTGCTCCATGTTGTTGGAGCGACAATCTTCACGCCCAAGGCTCAGCTTTTGACCAGTCCTGGAGCACGTTCCGACCGAACTCAGGCTTCACCCCGAGATCATCAAAGCCCGATCGAAGATGGTCTGGCTGATGTGCCCTGCTTTCGGCACGATTTCGACTGTCCATCCGAGATCAATCCCGAGCGTCGTTGCGAGTGATTTGCAGTGATCATGGTGCCAGAGGCCGCGCGCCAGACGGTGTGGACCCTGAGCGGCGGCCTCGTGGCCGCGCGGAAGGTCGGCAGCGGTCGTGTCGACGTCATTCTCCCCTAGGAGAATGTGAAGCGGCCGGGACAGGTATCGACGCAGATTGCTTTCGGTAATGCCGATTCCGCCCAAGCCGGCGGGATAGGCCAGATCTAGCCTAGGGAGCATATAAATTCCGCTGTTCGACGATATTGCCGTATGAACCAACGAGCCTTCGGTGAGTGCAACATAGCGTAAGACGAACTGCGAGCCGGCAGAATTGCCGTACATGTCGAACTGATGATGCTGATATCGATTGGTCCCCTTAAGCGCGGCAAACAATCGATCGACAAGGCTGAAGCTCCAAGCCCCTCTGTCCCTCAACGGCAGACCCGGTAGAGTGTCGATCACGTTTCCAAAGTTGTAGGAATAGATGGTCGGGAAATTCTCCAGATCGAATTCCGGGACAACGACGACCTTGCCGAGTTGTTCGGCGGTTTCCACAAACGCATCGCGAAATTCAGATGCCTTCCGGTCAAGGCCATGCAGCGCGATCATCATGCGGGAAGCCGGATTTACCCGCTCCGGAACATGATAGAATACGCGTACTTTTCCAGTCGCTCCTGCCCCGATGTCCCAGAAGCTGAAGCAACCGCTGCCTACACGCAGCTCAGTGTCATCCGACATTGCTGTCTTCTCCCGAACAGAATGACCATGCTAGCAAAGTGGGACGTCCAGTTCCCATCGTAACTCGTGGTTTGCCGGTAGCTCGATTATGCCGGACTGCCGCACGGCCAAAAAGCCGGCACATTAGTCGCCAACCTCGGCTATGCGGCATAATCCAGCTTACGGCATAATGGGTCTTATGCCGATATCGGCATAATGGCCACTGGACCGGCCACCCGGCGCGGCTGGCGCGCGACCTCTCCGGCGCCTTCGGTTCCAAGACCTATGCGCGCGAGGAATTGGTTGCCGAAATCACTGCTGCCTTTGTCTGCTCGACCCTCGGCATCGAGCCGACCGTGCGCCATGCCGACTATATCGGCGCATGGCTGAAGGTGCTGCGCGAGGACAACCGCGCCATCTTCCGCGCCGCAAGCCTTGCCTCCAAAGCCGCCGATTTTCTTCTTGGCTTCAACGCCGAGGCCGAAGGCGCCCAGCAAGACGAGATCGCGGCATGAGCGCGCGCGATCCCGACACCCTGCGGACCGAACCGACGCCGCAAGGCGAGCAGACGCTCATTCCCGGCGTCCGGCGGGTCACCACGCGACCGCCTTGCCCTCTTGGCCGATGCGCCCGCGCGCGGCGCAAAAGCCGCTCGATATCGGGCTGCTCGATGGTGAGGCGGATCAGAGAAAGATCCAGTGAATCTTTCTCCCGCCGAACGCCAGAAATCAAGTGAACCTGTTTTGAGAGGAGTTTTCCCATGATCCTGATCACCGACGACCTTTGCGCCCGGCTGCTCGCCAATGGCGCAACCGACACCGAAACCGACCATGTCCCGGTGGTAAAACTGTTCGATCCGACCGGGCCAGCAACCTGGCTTCTCACCGAACTCGACGCCGACGGCGACACAATGTTCGGGCTTTGCGACCTCGGCTTCGGCTTCCCCGAACTCGGCAGCGTCAGCCTTGCCGAGCTTGCAAGCGTCAAGGGCCGGCTTGGCCTCGGCATCGAGCGCGACCTCTGCTTCAAGGCGCGCTTTCCGCTCTCTGTCTATGCCGAAGCCGCTCGGCTGTCCTGCCACATCACCGAAGACGAGCGGTTGCTGCGACAGGCAGCAGAAGCCCTTGGCAACGCCCATTCCAAGCTTCCGCCCGACACGGCGGAACAGACGCGCCGCTAGGCGCGAAAACCGTCCCGCCGCGCCGGCTTGCAGCCTCTGCGGCGGGGCAATCCCACCCCTCAACGAAGGAGACAAACCATGCAACTTGCCCACATTCCGCTTGATAAGCTCAACATTTCCGCGCTCAACATGCGCCATTCCAAACGCGCGCCCGACGTGTCGGACATCCTGCCGTCCGTTCGCGCGCGCGGCGTCCTGGTGCCGCTTCTGGTGCGGCCCAACGGCACGCCGGAAAGCTTCGAGATCGTCGCCGGCCGGCGCCGCTATTTCGCCGCGAAATCGCTCGCCGACGAGCGAGGCGAGGGCGATGCCTTGCCCTGCGCCATCATGGAAGAGGGCGACGACGCCGACGCGCTCGAGGCCTCGCTGATCGAAAACTTCGCCCGGCTCGATCCCGACGAGGTGTCGCAGTGGGAGACGTTTTCGCGGCTGATCAAGGAGGGCCGCGGCGTTGCCGACATCGCCGCCACTTTCGGCATCACCGAGCTTCTGGTCAAACGCATTCTGGCGCTCGGCGATCTTCTGCCCAAGATCCGCGAAGCCTATCGGCGCGAGGACATCGACGCCGAGACGGCGCGCCATCTGACCATGGCCTCCAAGGCGCAGCAGAAGGATTGGCTGGCGCTTTATGCCGATCCCGAGCAATACGCGCCGCGCGGCCTCCAGTTGAAGCAATGGCTGTTCGGCGGTCAGTCGATTTCCACCAAGGTGGCGCTGTTTGCCGCCGAGGATTATCCCGGCCTGATCATCTCCGATCTGTTCGGCGAGGACAGCTATTTCGCCGATGCCGACCTGTTCTGGCAAAAGCAGAACGAGGCGATCGCCGCCAGACGCGATGCCTATCTGGAAGCCGGCTGGCCCGAGGTGGCCGTGCTGGAACCGGGGCAGCATTTCCAGTCATGGGACTACGAAAAGACGCCGAGGAAGAAGGGCGGCAAGGTCTTCATCTCAGTCTCGCATCGCGGCGCGGTCGAGTGCCATGAGGGCTGGCTGTCGCGCAAGGAGGCCCGCCGCGCCCGTGCGCAAGGCGAAGCCGGCGCGCTCGACGAAATCCCCGCCAAGCCGTCGCGGCCGGAGCTCACCGGGCCGATGCAGAACTATGTCGATCTGCACCGCCACGGTGCCGTGCGTACCGCCATGCTCGACCATCCTTGTGTCGCGCTGCGCCTGATGGTGGCGCATGCCATCACAGGCTCGGGCCTGTGGCAGGTGCGTGTCGAGCCGCAGCGCACCGCCAATGAAGCGGTGGCGGCAAGCCTTGCCGCGTCCAGGGCCGAAGCTGTATTCGCCGAAAAACGGCGCGCGGTGCTTGCGCTGCTTGGGCAGGCCGACGAGGAGGGTGCGATAGCCGGCGGCAATGGCGACGCCTTTGCGCTTGCCGCCGTCTTCGCCCGTTTGCTGGCACTTTGCGACGACGATGTCCTGCGCGTTCTCAGCCTTGTCATGGCCGAGACGGTCGAAGCCGGCAGCGCCGTCATCGAGGCGCTTGGCAATCACCTGAATGTCGATATGGCCGCTTGCTGGCAAGCCGACGACGCCCTCTTCGACCTGATGCGCGACAAGGAAATTGCCAATCTGATACTCGCCGATATCGGCGGCAAGCATGTCGCCCACGGCGGATCGGTCGACTGAATCGGCAGGTGCTTCGCACGCCCGCGAGAAACAGCTCCGCCGGCCTTTCTCACCGAACCGCATTAAATCCCCGAGAAAAGGCAGAAGGAACGCGAATCGTAATGGCGGGCTCGGCCGGAAGCAGCTCCGCCGTTGCCCTGACTTGATCGAGCATCACCGGATGAATCAGGCTGTGGGGCGCTGAATGTTGTCGATGCCGAGCTTCTCGAGCTCCGCTCCGACGAGCGGGGCTGCAAGCGAGTTGGAGGGATCCAATTTGTAGATAGCATGGGCGCCGATCGCATGTTTCTTGTTGCCTCGAGCTCGGGCCTCTAACTTTTGAGTCGAGGAGACGACTTCACTGTTCTTGTGTCCGGCCGTGTCCGAATGAAGACGTCTTAGGTTCGAAACCCGACACAACTGACGCGCCGGCATCCCGCCCGAGTGTCATGAATGCGTGGTTTTCGTCCTTTGATCGCACTCCTCGGTGGTACGTCAATTGCATGGTGGCAGTTACGTCCGGGGGGCCAGACGAGTTGTTCCTCTCGATCATCCAACTGCGCGCGGAACGTGACGGTGCGCATCTCAGGGAGTAGCTGATGCGCGTAGTCGTCGTATAAATCCATGATTACACCGGAATGATCAATCGGTTCGGATAGCCGCGCCTTGGAGGCCGACCACCGCGGCGAGGTCAAAAGCGTGACGGCGCGGTACTGCGAGAGGCGGCCACCAGATGCCGCGGTGCAACGGCGATAAAGATCTGCTCGCTTCGCTCGTGTGGTTTATGCCGCCCCTCCGCAAGCCGGGGTCCTCGGGGATCGCCTTCAACATGCGTACGGTAGTCAGGGCGAGAAGCGGTCTCACCCACCTTCCCGCCTACCCGGCGGGCATCCCGTACACCGGACCGGGCCGCTCGGACATGGCTAGCGCTCGACAAGATCATTGCCAGAAACTAGTCCGCGATGCCGGCATGCTGACCCCGAACTTTTGCGTGATCGTTGCGGCACCAGAGTGCCGGCGGGCTGCGATTCCGCCACGAAAGCAGGCAGCATTCTCGATCCGTGTTGATGGTGTAAGCCTCCATCAGAACTCGCTGTCAGCGCAAAAAATGGCAGCAAATTTTCGTAGCGCCTCGCCATCTCGACAAAGGTAGTCAAGGAGTTCGGACATGCAGCGCATTTCAGGGCTAGGCCACAACCGGGGAGAGGTCGTTGGGCCAAAATCTCGCGAGGAGTTTCAACGAGCACTAAAGATCACGCCCGGCGGCAGCATGCGTGCTGCGCAGTTTTTCGCTCCCCACCCGCCTTATGCTGTGGCAGGAGCGGGCTGCTGGATTACTGACGCGGACGGCAGCAAGGTCTTCGACTGCGCAAACAACTTCTTCTCGCTCGTTCACGGCCATGCCTTTCCGCCGGTGATCGAGGCGCTGCACACGGTTCTGGACGACGGCACCGCATTCGGGCTTCCGACCACAAGCGAGACCAGACTTGCGGAAGCAATCACGACGCGTTCGCCGAAACTTGAGCAGGTCCGCTTTACGAGCTCCGGCACCGAGGCTGTTATGTTCGCCGTCAAGGCCGCTCGCGCTATTACAGGGCGCCCGATGATTGCCAAGTTCGAGGGCGCATATCACGGCGCCTATGATTATGTGGAAGTGAGCCTTGATTCTACACCAGACAACTGGGGCGATTCGTCGCCTAGCAGTGTGCTCTATGCCAAAGGAACTCCCGCCTCCACTGCCGCGGATGTCCTTGTCCTTCCTTACAACGAGCCCGAGACGTGCAGAGAGCTCATCCGTGCACACCATGAGCGCCTCGCCGCGATCCTTCTCGATCCAGTTGCTTCCCGCGTGGGCATGCTTCCGATAGAGGCGGATTTGCGGGAGGTCATCCAGGATTGCTGTAACCGCTACGGCATCCTGCTTGTGGTTGACGAGGTCGTTTCTTACCGCGTCGGTTTCCGTGGCGCCCACGACATCTTCGGCTTTGAGCCGGATCTTGTCGCTTTGGGCAAGATCATCGGCGGAGGTTTGCCCGTTGGAGCCGTAGCGGGGCCTGCGTCGTACATGGCGGTCTTCGATCACACCAGGGGCAAGCCAGCCGTGTCCCCACGGCGGCACGTTCAGCGCAAACCCGCTCAGCATGACAGCTGGGCTGGCGGCACTGCAATCATACACGAAGGATGCCGTGGCCCGCCTTAACCAGATGGGCGACACGCTTCGCAGCGAAGTCATCGAGCAACTCAGAAGGCGCGAACTCCCCGCGCAGCTTACCGGCGCGAGCTCCCTCTTTCGGCTCCACCTGAAGACTGAAGTGATCCGAAACTACCGGACCTCGTTCCCGAGCGCATTGCAGAAGGCGGCGCTCGCAAAGGTGCACCTTGCAATGCTGGAACGGAGTTTTCTAATGACGACGAATTGCTCTGGCGCGCTCTCGACCCCAATGAGCGAAACCGATGTCAAAGATCTAGCCGCAGCGCTCGTGGATGCCGTTCATGAAACCTGGAAACAATCTCCGTGGGACTGATCGAGCAACGGTGGAAAGCGCAGTCGCGGCAGCGTCGCGTTGGCGGCTTCGCCGATACCTGTCACTAATCATGATAATCCGAGCGATCAAATGATCGCGGGCAAAGCGGGAAAAGAAATGCACGACAATAACGTCGAACGGCGCGCCGCCAGCCGTCGCCATGTCGAGAACGCTGCAATTCAAAGGGCTAACTGCCGTGGCGCAGTATGCGAGCGCGCGGCTGGTCCGCGATCGACCGGTAAGTCTCAGCTTGCCTGCCCGTGGACACGAGCCAATCGAGGGTTCCGCGCAAGGACGCGCCATCGGCTTCGCGGCTTTTTTCACCGAATTTCCAGCATTCCTGCCGTTTTCCGATTTTGCAGGGTTGGTTTGCGGCGTTTCCGAGCCTTTCTACCCAGTGTGAGTTGTTTTCGGTGGGAGCCCGGTTCCTGCACAATGGCCCGGACCTGCCCCATCAAGAAGGCTTCTATCGCGTCGTTGTAGAGTGGGCTAAGCCCCTGCGGCCTTCGGCGAGGCAGGGTCTTGCCCCATACGGGTGAGGATCCTCGCGCAAAAAGACTATGGGAACATCATCCTCATGGGATGTGAAGTAAAAACTTGTCCTTTCACGACAGCAAAAACTTGCAAGGCAGCAGCACCAATGCCTGACAGCTTTCCACACGAGTCCTGGCGCTTCAAGAGCCGCCCCTGATCACCCTCCAGCTGCCAAGCGCGATCCGCGCTCGCCCGGGCTACGCAACCTTGACCAGTTCCGCCCGGGCGAACGCTGACCGTCGCACAGTCCATAAGGGGTCAAATAATTGGGCGCGGAGGGGAGGCGGGATTGGGAAAAGCGCAAGCTCAAGCTCGAACGCTATATGGCTGGGCGGTTCAGGCCATAACGGAGCGCCAGGGCGGGACGCTTCGGGGCGACAGGCGGTCACGAGGAGCGCGAGCCGGTTTGCGATTTGAACCGAGCTTTTGCTATTTTCACTTTTGCTGCCTCTAAAATCTCGGATATGAAGCGGACCTGGCTTATGGCCTGCCTGCATTGAATGGTTACAAAGGAATACGCTATGGCGACTGGAACGGTAAAGTGGTTCAACAGCACCAAGGGATTCGGTTTTATCCAGCCTGACAACGGAGGTCAGGACGTTTTCGTCCACATTTCCGCTGTCGAACGAGCGGGCCTTTCGACCCTTAATGAGGGCCAGAAGATCAACTACGAGGTCGAACAGGACCGCCGTACCGGCAAGTCCTCCGCAGGCAGTCTCAGCAAAGCTGGCTGACTTTTTCTGCTTCTGCCCGGCAAGAGCCGGGCAGAAGTGCCACTGACCAGCTATAGGAGCGGGCAAGAACACGGATCTCCCGCTAACCGGGCGGCGGATTGCGGGAAGCTGCTAAGTTCTACTGAAACAAGATGTTTGCAAGTGAAGAGGGGCGGGTCCCCAGCCTCTTATTTTCTGCAGCAGATTCTTACCAGCAGAGGCCGACGGCAACCGCGTCGCGTCAGAACGAATCTGGACAAATGAGATCGAGCTGCGAGCTTCTTGTGGGTCCGGTCGCTTCACATCGATCAATGCTATATTTTCGGTCATGAACCCCGTGCGTGTGATTTTCATGAATGAGGGCTCTGACGCATTATCGATCGAGTGTGCCGGGGAATGAACGAGCAATTCAGCCAGCCTCCAGCCATCGACACCTCCGGAATCAAGAGGGCAGGGTACATTGGCCCTGAGGGGACCTGGACCCATCAAGCCTCGCTGGACCTCTTTGGTGACCGAGTTGAACTCGTCCCGTTCAGCGACGGATTGTTCGAAGCATATGAGAATGGCTGCGTCGACATTGCCTGCGTCCCAGCTACGACCTCTCTGGTCGGAGCCACTCCCTACCTCGACCAAGTCTTGAGCTTGAGGTCTCCCACGATTGTCGCCGAGTACCCGAAGGTCCTGAGCTACAGCCTCATGGCCAGCAAGGACGCGAGTTTCTCGATGATCACAAAGGTGGTGGGCCACCCCGTGGCCCTGCAGGAGGTGGCCGGGTGGCTCGACGAGAACATGCCCAACGTCGAGCGAGAGAGCCGTGGGGGAGCGACATGTTTCGTGGCTGAGCAAAACTCTCCCTGGATAGCGGCATTTGGTCCTGCGCTTGGTGCCAAGCTGTACAATCTGCAGATATTGCGAACAGGAATTGAAGAAGGGCTGCATAACGTTACGCGGTGGTGGGTGCTCGGGCGCAGGACCCCTGAGCCTTCAGGATTTGACCGGACAACACTTCACCTCCGCGTTTCAGAGCAAAATCTCAGTTTTGTCCTGAACAGGTTCTCGAAGGACAATTTAGCCGTTCTCAATGTCTACCAGCGTCCGACATGCGAGCGGCTGGACGCCCATCAATATGTCGTCGACGTCGCTGGCCACGTTTTGACGCACCCGGCGCTGGCTGCGTTGGCCGAGATTGATGGCCTGAGAATTCTCGGATCCTACCCACGTCGCTATTAGCCGGCTAGGCTAGTTTCCGCCCATAACCCCAAGACTGTTGATCCCCATTACCCATTACTGACGAACAGGGGACCGCCGCATCGAAACTTGATGCGGTGTATCCGTGCCTTGGCAAGTGGACGAGATCATAGCGCCGACGATCTTTCGTCGGCCCAATTTCTTGCCTGCGAAACGGTGGTATTCATAGGCACAGATGTCGACCGGCCGGGCATCTCGCAAAACCAATCACCGTTGTATGACTGTGACGCTTATAGGCGGTACGCTTGCCCATTCGGGAAATCAAACACTTCAAATCCGCGCAGGGGGCGCCGTGACGGGGGTCTACGGCAGTTTTACCGCTTGCACGAACTTATCGCTTTGGCCTCCCGCCCGCGGCTTGGCTGTGCTTATGGGACAACCCGGTCGAGAAAAGCATCGAATGCGGCAGCAACAGCGCGAACCACGAAGCGATGCTCCTGCCGCACCCGGATGAAACCCTTTTCGATGTCAAGTATCCCTTCCTCGGCGAGCTTCGCCAGGCGCTCAGCAGCCGAATCGAGGAGGCGAGTTGGATCGAATCCAAAGGCCGCACAAATTGCCGGCACATCGGCCTGCAAATCGCACATCAGCCGCTCGATGATTGCGGCTCGCACGCGGTCTTCGTCTGTGAGCCGGTAGCCTTTTGACGTCGCCAGGCGGCCAGCTGCTATGTGCCGGTTGTAGGACTCACGTGTCACTTCGTTCTGGACGTAACCCTCGCCGACCCGCCCGATGGCCGACGCGCCGAAACCGATCAGGGTTTTGCAAGTGTCGGCCGAGTAACCCAGCGAGTTACGCCGTAACCGACCGCTGGTCTGCGCCATTGTAAGTTCGTCGTCCGGCAAGGCGAAATGGTCGAGGCCGATCTCTCGGTAGCCGGCCGCAACCAGCGTCTCTGCCACGGCCGCAGCCTGTTCGGCGCGGGCGGCGCTGTCCGGCAGCGCAGTCTTCTCGATCAGGCGCTGATTCCTTATCACCGATGGGATGTGCGCGTAGCCGAACACAGCAAGCCGGTCAGGACGCATGGCGACAGTCGCCGCCGCAGTCTGGACGCAGGACTCTACCGTCTGGTTCGGAAGACCGAAAATGAGATCGACGTTGATGCCGCTTACTCCATGCCGGCGCAGCTCTTCGACGGCAGCGGCCGTCTGCGCCTCGCTCTGGACCCGGTTGATCGCTTTTTGAACAATCGGATCAAAGCTCTGCACCCCGAGACTCGCGCGGCTCACATTGGCTGCTCCCAATGCTTCGGCGATCTCGGCCGTGAACGTGCGCGGGTCAATTTCGACGGCGATCGTAGCGGACTCCCTGAACGCGAAGCGGCGGCGCAGGAGTTCGATCATGGCCAAGAACTCCGCTGCCCCGATCAGGGTCGGGGTTCCACCGCCGAAATGCACGTCGTTGATGACGAGGCCCTGCTGCACTTGATCCGAGACCAAACGGATCTCGTCGCGCAGAACGGCTAGATAATCGAGGATCGGACCCTGATTGCGGGCAATCGTGGTCGGAAAGCCGCAATACCAGCAAATCGATCGACAGAACGGAATGTGAAGATAGAGCGACACCGGATCGTCAGCCGGCAGACCTCTTAGCCATTCCTCATAGCTTACGACCCCCACGCTGGCGGTGAACTCCGGCACAGTCGGATAGATGGTGTACCAAGGCAGGAGAGCCTCGCGACATTCTTTCAGGGTAGAGGTCTGCAACGGTTCCGTCCCAAGCTGAAAAGTTGGTCCTTTTACCGCTGCGGTTCCCTGTGTCTCTGCGCTATGTCAGTTCCATTCCGCTTCGCGGTGTGCAATCACACCGTGCAAGGAAAAGGCGGGACTTGATCCCGCCTTTTCGAGTGTTTCGCTCACATCATGCCGATCGAGCCGCCAGCCCCACAACGGGTCTGGATGGAGGAAGTCACGCTAGTACCTTCTTTCTAGACCGCTTTTCGGGCGCCGAGACTTCGGGCTCTTTCGGCTTGCGGCCGAGTCCCATCGTCTTGGCCAGGGCAGAGCGTGCAGCCGCATAGTTCGGCGCGACCATGGGATAGTCCGCCGGCAGACCCCATTTGGCGCGATATTCGTCAGGACTCAGCCCGTAATGGGTCGACAGATGACGCTTTAGGGACTTGAATTTCTTGCCGTCCTCAAGGGAGACAATGTAGTCCGGCGTCACCGATTTTCTGATCGGGACGGCCGGCGTCAATACCGTCGGCTCTTGTGCCGAGACGCGACCGGCCGCCGTGCGTTTCAAAGCTTCGTGCACATGGCCGATCAGAGCAGACAGCTCCCCCACCGGTACGGGATTGTTGGAAACATAGGCTGAGACAACATCCGCGGTAAGGTCGATGAGATTGTTGGTGTTTTCGAGGTCTTCTTCTGGCATGAAACTCTCCAGTGGATTGGTCTGCGGAGCGTCGCTTCTAGTGATGATTTCCGATGAAAGCAACAAATCTCGCGACAGGATTGTTCGTTGCTCGTCCAGCATTGAGGTCATAGTCCACTTCACGCTGTCGTGACACTGATCTGCGCGGTAATCGCTAACTGCGCCGTTATCCGCCGTTCAGTCCCGATCTCGTCCGTCTGAATTGCAGAGGCAAGACGCAGAAACCTTGTAAACCATGAGCCGTGCACTCGGTGGGCAGAAGGCGCCTATGAAACAGGTTGGCGCAGCGGCAGCATGCGGCGACAGGCCACGGAACCGACCAAACCCTCACCGAACAAACAGCGATTGCGCGCGCCCCACCGTTGGAGTCCGCCGTCGGGCGATGAACCGCAGTCACTGCTCCGCCGCTCGATTGGCTTGCTCGGCAGGTACGGTTCCCTTCATCTGCTGATCTAGCGCAGGGCGTTCGCGAGCCGCATGTGGAGAATGGTTTGCGTGCACATCGTAAGGACTCCATCTATGAAAATCCTATCCCCTGCGGTGGCTGTTGCGCTTGTGGCAGCCACAGCTTTTGCTGCGTAGTCCATTCTGCCAGACCTGAGAGAAACGGCACTGGCCATCTTCAAGCCCCTGCCCTCCATACCGGCAGTCACCAACCCGAGCACGCCGGAGAAGATTGCCCTCGGCAAGGCACTGTTCTTCGATCCACGCCTCTCATCCTCAGGCGTTTTCTCCTGCAATTCGTGCCATAACCTGGCCACCGGGGGCGACGACAATCGTGAAACTTCGATTGGCCACGGTTGGCAAAAGGGGCAGCGCAACGCGCCGACGGTGTTTAACTCTGTCTTCAACAAATCACAGTTTTGGGACGGTCGCGCCGAAGACCTGAAAGCTCAGGCCAAAGGGCCGATACAAGCCGGTGGCGAAATGGCCAACACGTCGCCTCGAGTGGTCGAGACGTTCAAATCGATGCCGCAATATGTGGAGTGGTTCCATTCAGCTTTCCCGGAGGAGGCCGATCCCATCACCCTCGATAACGTAGCCAATGCACTCGCAGCCTACGAGGTGACACTGGTCACGCCGGCCCCCTTCGACGCCTACCTCAATGGCGATGACACCGCCATCGGTCCCGAAGAGAAACAGGGCCTGGGCCTTTTTATGGAAAAGGGCTGCTCGTCCTGCCATTCCGGGGTCAATCTTGGTGGGGAAGGCTATTATCCATTCGGCCTCGTGGAGAAGCCCACCGCCGACGTTCTGCCGGAGAACGACAAGGGACGATTCGCCGTCACCAATGTACCAGAGGATTCCTATGTTTTTCGCGTGCCTTCGCTGCGCAACGTAGCAATCACCGCGCCATATTTTCATTCCGGCAAGGTCTGGGACCTGAGAGAGGCCGTCGCAATCATGGGCACCACCCAGCTTGGCGAAGAACTAACGCAAAAGGAAATCGATCAGCTGGTTGCCTTTCTTCATTCGCTGACCGGGAAGCTGTCGGAGAAAACATACCCCATCTTGCCGACTGAAAGGCCCACAACACCTCGGCCTCGATCATAGGCGTTTGGAAAACAGCCGATCGCGTCAGGCCTGTGAGCATTCCTTGACCGATCTGGGCGAATTGCCACAAGCGCAGCGTCCTCTGATCGCCCACGATGCGTCGCGGGCGATTGAGCGGCGCACATTGCGGAGGAGCTATTGCTTGCACCAGCCATGCTCCCTCCGCGGAAAGATGGCCGGCAGGCCAGAGAGGGTGCTGTCCCTCCAGCGTTGCCGAAAGGCTACTTCCGGCCAATCGCCCTACCAGTCCATCACCACCTTGCCGGAACTGCCGCTGCGCATCGCATCGAAGCCTACCTGAAAATCATCGATGCCGATGCGGAGGCTGATCAGGCCGCTCACATCGAGCGCGCCCTGCACCAGCGCGATCATCTTATACCAGGTCTCGAACATCTCGCGGCCATAGATGCCCTTGAGATGCAGCATCTTGAAGATGACCTTGTTCCAGTCGATCTCGAAGCCGGTGGGCGCAATGCCCAGAATCGCTATCTTGCCGCCATTGTTCATGGTGTCGATCATGTCGCGGAAGGCGGGCGCCGCACCCGACATCTCCAAACCGACGTCAAAACCTTCGGTCATGCCGAGCGCCGGCATGACATCGCGCAGCTTCTCCTTCGACGCGTCGACCACATGCTGGACGCCGAGTTTTTTCGCCAGCGCCAGCCGCACCGGGTTGATGTCGGTGATGACCACTTTTCGCGCGCCGACGCACTGCGCCACCAGCGCACCCATGATGCCGATCGGCCCGGCACCGGTGACCAGCACGTCCTCGCCGACCAGATCGAAGGACAGAGCGGTGTGGACCGCGTTGCCGAGGGGATCGAAGATCGCGGCGATCTCGTCCGGCACATCGTCGGGGATCGGCACGACATTGTGCTGCGGGATTGCCAGATACTCGCCAAAAGCGCCGGGGCGGTTGACGCCGACGCCGAGCGTGTTGCGGCACAGATGTCCCCGGCCCGCGCGGCAGTTGCGACAATGACCGCAGACGATGTGACCCTCGCCCGACACGCGCTGGCCGACTTTGTATTCGGTGACAGCGGCGCCGAAATCGGCGACCGTGCCGACGAACTCATGGCCGGTGACCATCGGCACCGGCACCGTATTCTGCGCCCACTGGTCCCAATTGTAGATATGGACGTCGGTGCCGCAGATCGCGGTTTTCCTGACCTTGATCAGCACATCGTTTGGGCCGATCTCCGGCACCGGCACCTCTTCCATCCAGATGCCCGGTTCAGCCTTGGCCTTCACCAGCGCCTTCATCATGTTCGACATCGGGTGCTCCTTACGCTTGGTTGATTTCGCTCCTCGCCCTGCTCCGGTAGCCTGCGCAACGAAAAGGTAGGCTCGGAGAACACCTGAGATCCTTGGACCGATCGTAATGTTGACGCCTTCCTTTGTGTCGAAGCAACATTCCACAGCGATCCGTGCGCTTGAAAACCCAGTCCAGCGAACCTCAGCGGAAGCGGAGCAAGCGCCACGCCAGATGCAGCGAAGTTTCAATTCAAGCGATGAGGAATGGTCGCAGCTTGCAGCTGGGCGGCATGGCTATTTCGTCGATGTCCGCCACATGCGACGCAATCACTCGACACGATGCTCTCGATGGTCGGTCTGGCCGCCGATATCTTGATGTGTCGGTGCACAGGCGGCATCGTTCGCCCCTCGGTGAAGTGTCTGTTGACCGCTGGCGCTGTGAGAGGCTGAAGCTCACGGGCAAAGCCGCCTTACTCCAGTTCCTGGTTGAAATCATCCGTCCTCGGACCAGAAGCGGCTTCCGAGATCCTGCTCCGCCGCTCAGCCGTCCAGCGGGCCTTCGGCTGGACGACAAGGGTGGGGCCTCTACCAATCATTGGGCGGCTTTTCGATGCCGTCCCTTCTGCTTTGAACTCATCCGCGGAGCCCGCTGGTCACATGTTTGCCGGTCACAGTGGCCCAGCGGCCTGCGCCTGCGCTTTCTCCCGCAGGGCGAATGCTGCAGCGACCATGTTCACGAGGGCAGGGCGGACCTCCTCCCATTTCCTTGTTTTGAGGCCACAGTCCGGATTCACCCACAATTGGCTGTCCGACAGTCGCTCGCGGGCAAGTTGGGCGAGATGCAAAATCTCGCCGATCTCCGGGACACGTGGTGAGTGAATGTCGTAGACGCCAGGACCGATTTCGTTCGGATATTTGGACTTCGTGAAGGCGTCTAGCAGTTCCATTTTAGAGCGCGACGTCTCGATCGAAATGACGTCCGCGTCCAGTTCAGCGATCGAGTCGATGATCTCATTGAACTCCGAATAGCACATGTGGGTGTGAATTTGGGTCGCGTCCTCCACACCCGTCGAAGCGAGCCGGAAGCATTCGACAGCCCAGCCGAGATAATGTTTCCAGTCGGCCTTCCGCAGCGGCAAGCCTTCGCGAAATGCGGCCTCATCGATCTGGATCACCTTTGCGCCAGCTCTTTCGAGGTCCGTCACTTCATCGCGGATCGCGAGCGCGATCTGGCGGCAGGTCTCGGCGCGGGGTACGTCGTCGCGAACAAAAGACCAGTTCAGAATCGTCACTGGCCCTGTGAGCATGCCCTTCACCGGCTTATTCGTCAGAGACTGGGCAAATTGCCACCAGAGAACCGTCATCGGATTGGGCCGCGATACGTCGCCGAAGATGATGGGAGGGCGCACCAGCCGGGAGCCGTAACTTTGCACCCAGCCATGCTGGGTGAAGGCGAGGCCGGACAGCTGCTCGCCGAAATGCTGCACCATGTCGTTTCGTTCGAACTCGCCGTGTACCAGCACGTCCAGCCCGATCTCCTCCTGCCAACGGACCACCGCTTCGGTCTCCTTCTTCAGGAAGGCCTGGTAGTCGATATAGCTCAGCCGGCCCTTCGCATGAGCGGAGCGCGCCCTGCGCACCTCGGCCGTCTGCGGGAAGGACCCGATGGTCGTCGTGGGGAATGGCGGCAGGCCGAGCGTGTCAGCCTGGACTCTGGAGCGCTTGGCAAATGCGCTCTTTCGTTGCTTCATGTCGCCGTCAATGCCGACAACTCGCCCATGGACGAGCGGATCATGGACCTTTGCAGACATGGCGCGCGCGGCGGCGGCCTCTTCAGAAGCCTTGAGCGCGCCCGCTACAGTATCCCTGCCTTCGGACAAGGCTTGGGCCAGCACGAGCAGCTCTTCAGTCTTCTGGGCGGCGAATGCCAGCCATGATCTGACGTCCACATCGAGCGCGGTCTCCATCCGCAGGTCCATCGGCACATGAAGCATCGAGCAGGAAGGCGCAATTTCGACGCGGTCCAGCGGCCAGCCGGCAATGACCGGCTTGATACGGTCGAGAATGGCAGTCAGGTTCGCGCGCCAGACGTTGCGGCCGTCGATCAAGCCAAGTGAGAGCACCAGATCCTTCGGTGCGAGCCGACCAACCGTCTCCAACTGCTCGGGAGCGCGCACAAGGTCGAGATGTAGGCCCGCCAGGCGCAGCGAAAGCGCGGTCTCGAGATTGTCTCCCAGCGGACCGAAATAGGTAGCCAGCATGATTTTCAACTTGGGCGCGGCTTTCGACAGCTGGCCGTAGGTGAATTCGAAGGCAGCTCGTTCGTTCGGGTTAAGGTCGAGCACAAGCGCCGGCTCATCAATCTGAACCCAGTCGGCCCCAGAGAGCTCCAAATTTCGCAGGAGTTGCTCGTAGACGGGCAGCAGGCGCGGTAGCAGCGCCATGGTATTGAAACCTTGGTCGGGAGACTTCGCCAGCTTGAGGAAGGTGACCGGTCCAAGGAGGACCGGGCGTGTATGGATGCCGAGCTCTTTTGCCTCCAGAAAGTGATCGACTGGTTTCGTCGACGAGAGGGCGAATGTCTGATCGTCGCCCAACTCCGGCACGATGTAGTGGTAGTTCGTGTCGAACCATTTGGTCATTTCCATCGCGGTTACGCGCTGTCCCTGAACGGCATGCCCGTGACTGGCATGTCCGCAACCCGCGGTATCGCCTTGCGTCCCGCGCGCCATCGCGAAGTAGATGTCGAGGGGGACCTCGCCGCTCGTCCAGCCGTAACGAGTTGGCACGGCGCCGACCATTGCTGCGGTGTCGAGCACATGGTCATACAGTGAGAAATCGTTCGACGGGATTTTCGACACGCCCCGGTCGTGCTGCTCGCTCCAACTGGCGGCACGGAGCGCCTTCGCCGTCGCCAGAAGGTTGGCAGCAGAAGATTTTCCGGACCAGTAGCTTTCGAGCGCGAATTTCAGTTCTCGCCGGCGACCGATACGCGGCACACCAAGCGTTGCTATGGGAACTTGCTGGGAGACATTCATTCCATACCCCGATGGTTAGCGGCGGGGACAAGGAAGGCGCTAACAGGCCGGCATCAACGCCGAGCTGCCGCGGCCACCAGACACCCCGCCCGTGGACGTTGTTCACCGTGGCAGGTCTCCTGGCTCGCGGGTCACAGCCTCTGCCCGTCTTCCCGGGGCAGTTCGCCCCAGTGACATTGGTGGGTTGGCTCGCCGCTTACAGTTGCGGGGGCAGCGCCGGCATTGCACCGGCTTCCCTCTTAGCTCCGCTAGGGCAACGCCTTGCGGAGAACCACGACATGCGGACAATCGCAGCTGCCCGCTTTCTTGTCAATGCTGTATAAAGAAATGTTTATGTGTTTATGTGAATCATTCACCCGCGGCGTGTCTCAATTCGCAGATCGCGGTAGAGCTGAACCATCTGCGCCCCTCTCCGGTTCGCAGGCTGTGGCTGACCGGTGGCTGTGGCTGGCCGGTCGGGCAATCTGTCAATTGTACGATCCCGGCTCAGAACGATTTTCGTAAGAGGGCGTGTTGACCATCATGATCGGCCGGCAGTACTGGGCCGAAGGGCGACAACGTTCCTGAGCCTTCATAATCAGAAATTTGTAGAAGAACCGCCATCCTTCACGGACGGGTACGCGGTGTTTTCCCAGCGCTTGTCTGGACAGCCCGCAAAAAGGGGAGGGTGAGCAGCACCTCGCCGAGATGCGTCCCTACAACCCGGCCTGCTCGGCCTCGCGGCGCAAATTCTGACGAGGCCTCGGGCCGATCTGCTGGATCACCAATCCGGCCGCCAGTGAGCCGAGGTCGCCGCAGGTCTTGAGGTCGCGGCCTTGCGTGTAACCATGCAGGAAGCCGGCGGCATAGAGATCGCCGGCGCCGGTGGTGTCGACCAGCTCCCGGATTTTGGTCGCCTCGACGGTGACGGTCTCGTCGCCGCGCACGATCACCGAGCCCTTTTCCGAACGGGTCACGGCGGCGATCCGGCAATCCTTGCGGATCTGAGCCAGTGCCCCGTCGAAGGACGATGTCTGGTAGAGCGACTTGATCTCGTGGCTGTTGGCGAAGACGATGTCCACCGTGCCCGAACGCATGAGGTCGAGGAACTCGTCGCGATAGCGGTCGACGCAGAACGAATCCGAAAGCGTCATCGATACTTCGCGGCCCGCGGCGTGCGCCAGGCTGGCCGTCTGCCGGATCGCCTCCTTGGCGCGCGGCGGGTCCCACAGATAGCCTTCGAAATAGGTGACCTTGGCGCCCGAGGCCTTGTCGGGCTCGACGTCCTCAGGCCCGAGCTCGACGCAGGCGCCAAGATAGGTGTTCATCGAGCGCTCGCCGTCTGGGGTAACGAAGATCATCGAGCGCGCCGTCGGTGGCTCGCCATTGAGCGGCCTGGTGTTGAAGGCGACGCCCTGCGCATGGATATCATGGGCGTAGATTTCGCCGAGCGCATCGTTCGAGACTTTGCCGAAGAAGGCGGCGCGTCCGCCGAAGCTGGCGACACCCGCCGCCGTGTTGCCGGCGCTGCCGCCGGAGGCTTCGATGGCCGGGCCCATGCGGCTGTAGAGCAGCTCGGCGCGCCTCGTATCGATCAGGTTCATCGCGCCCCCAAGTAAGCTACAATTTTCGGACGCTCCGTGGCGCCCAAAACATGAACTCGCATTTTCGCATTGAAGGATATGGCCGACCGCGGCACACCCACAAGGTTGAAACTAAGCGACGGCGATATACATTCGCCGCTGCTGTTCCATGCCTCACTGCCCCAAAATTCTGCCGTGCCCCTCACCTGAAGCTGTTTAGCTGGATCCGGTTTGCGCCCGCCACAAGCGAGCGTAAGCGCCTTCAGCTGTCAGCAGATCAGCATGCCTCCCCTCCGCAACAACCCGCCCCTTGTCCAAGACCATTATTTTGTCGGCACAACGGATGGTGCTGAGTCGATGAGAGATGATGACGATGGTCTTGCCGCCCCGACGCAGATCCTCAACCACTCGCAGGACAAACGCCTCGGCGACCGAGTCGAGAGAGGAGGTTGCTTCGTCGAGGATCAGGATCTCCGGATCCCGGTACAGAGCCCGAGCCAACGAAAGGCGCTGCTTCTCGCCCCCGGAGAGGCGTACGCCGTTTTCGCCTAGATAGGCCTGGAAGCCACCGGGCCAGCGCTCGATCACCTCCCGCAGCCCTATTTGATCGCAGATTTGGAGGATCTTTTCGATGTCCGGCTCGAACTCGCCAAGGGCGATGTTGTCGATCACCGAGCCCGAGAACACATCGATCGATTGCGGCACCGCAGCGACAACCTTGCGCAGGGATACGGTCGACAGGTCCTGGAGGGCATAACGGCCGATCCGGATGTATCCACCCTCAAGCGGGTAGACATTCTGCAGCAGCGCCGCAAGGGTGCTCTTGCCCGAGCCGCTTTCCCCCACCACTGCTGTCATTTCCCCCCGGCGGAAGGTGGCGCTAAGATCCTGGAAAAGCTCGAACTGGCTACCATATCGGAACGTGACCTTCTCCAGCTGGATGTCGCCAATGTCGGATTTGTCTGCATCGATGCCGCCACCGCTTTCCGGCTCCAGGTCGAAGATCTCGAACAGGCGATCCGCTGCGACAAAAGCATCCTGAACGATCCGGTTGGTCTGGATCAGACTGGCAATCGGCCGGGTGATATAGCCTAGCAAGGTATAGCAGGAGAGTAATTCGCCAGGCGTGACGGTCTGATCGAGGGCAAGTGTCGTTCCGAACCACATCAGCACGATGGTGAATAAAGTTGCGAGGAATGTCGAGGTGCTGTCTCCGAAGATCGAGATCAGGCCGGAGCTGTAGACGGAGTGCAGCATCTTGATGAAGCGGGTCTCCACCTTGAAGTTGGCGAAGCTCTCCATGCCGGAGATCTTGATTGTGGAGACAGCTCCCAGTGATTCCACCAGTTGTGTCTCTAATTCGGCAGCGTTCTCCATTACGGCGCGCTGACGATTCCTATTCTGCCGGTTGATGATCCAATAGACCGAGAGGTACAAAGGAATGGAGACCGCCACGACCAAGGCGATCTTCCACGAGTAGATGAACATCAGCCCTAACGAGAACAGTACCGTTAGCACGTCAACGAACATGTTGATCGAGACGTCGTTCAGGAAGCTCCTGATCTTCACCGCGTCATTCATGCGGGAAATGATTTCGCCCATGCGCATGCTGTCGAAGAACTTCTGAGGCAGGCTTAGGATATGATTGTAGTAGCCGAGGATCAGGTGGACGTCGATCTTCTGCCCCGTTTGCAGGACGAGCCGGTTTCTGAGGAGATTGATCAGGATCTGCACAACCAAGATCAAGAGCATGGCGACGCTCATCAGGTTGAGCAGATTGCGGTTGCCCGCTGTAATCACATGGTCGACGATCTTCTGCACGTAAATGGCAGTCGAGAGGCCAAGGATCGTCGTCACCAGCGCCCCCGCGAGAGCCTGCGCCATCGCCGCCTTGTGTGGCGCAAGCAGACGCGCGAAACGACCCAGGGGTGAGGTGGTCTCGTCGCGGCGCTTGAAGGTGTCTGCGGGAACCAGGAGCACCAGGGCGCCAGTCCATTGCTTTTTGAATTCCTCGTGCGCCAGCTTGCGGATTTCACCATAGGCTGGGTCCATGACGATGACCCACCTGGCGTTGATCGCCTGGACTACGACGAAGTGATGCAGAACCTCGCTGACGACGACGTGCGCGATGGCGGGCTTGGGGATCTTGTATAGGCTGTCGAAGCCACCCTTTACCCCCTTGGCAACGAAGCCCAGCTTCCGGGCCGCTTCCACGAGGCCCAGCACAGTGGTGCCGGAGCGGCCGGTCGAGGCATACTGTCGGATACGCGACAATGGCAGCTTGTAGCCATAGAAGGCCGCGACAGAAGCAAGGCTGGCGGCACCGCAATCCGTGATGTCGCGCTGCTTGAACTTGATGATCTTGCTCGACATAGCGGCTCGCTGACTGTTTGAAAAATGGAGAATCAGTGGCTCGCCAGGAGCGGATTGAGCCAATCGTCGACCTCGTTGTACAGGAGCTCCAGGACTGTGCGGTCGCCCAGGAGGAAGCGGGCCCGCACGGTCATGCCTTTCTTCAGGTTACCGATGACCCCGTGCTTGAGGGCGAGATGGCGGCGAGAGAGCGCGCAGCGGACCTTGAAGGCCGGGCTCCCGTCGTGCAGGGTGAAGTCGTGCGCCACGTCGAGCACCGTCGCGTCAATGACGCCCCATTGATTGTAGTTGAAGGCATCCACTTGGAGACGCACCGACTGGCCGGGGCGCACAAAGCCGATGTCGTTGGGAGAAACGAAGATTTCCGCCACCAGTTCACCATCCGGCGAAACCCAAGCGACGGTTTGCCCTGCCTGGACGTAGCTGCTGGAAGTGAGGCCCGAGAATTGCTCGAGAGCGCCTGATACGGGGGCTCGAATGAGAGTCAGGTCCCGTTCGCTCTCAAGCTGATGCAAGGCGGCCGTGAGTTCCTCAAGGCGCAGCTTAACGTCGGACAGCTGCTGGTTCCATTCGGCGAATTTGCGCCGGGCGAGGATCTCGCCCTCGATCTCAACCTGCTGAAGTGCGAAGGCCTTTTCCTCAACGGCCTTTGCCGGTGCTACAGCAGCGGAGAGCAGTCGCTTGGCACGCTGAAGTTCCGCAGCCGCATTACCGCGGGCATATTGGTTTTCCCGCACAAGGTTGAGGAAATGGGCGCGCTCGGCCGTGGCGAACTCGGTCAACAGGCGGATCGGGTCCTTGGCTTGCGTGCCGGAGGAGATCAGGGTTTCGAGGTCACTGGCAAAATCGCTCTTTGCGCGAATATCGCCTGTAAGCGCCCTGAGCTTTTCCTCAACCACCCCATCATCGAGGGCGAGGATCTCTTGCCCCTGAGCAACCAGATCGTTTTCAGCGGCAAGGATGCGGGAGATGCGTCCGGAGACGGGCGCGACCAAGGGCGTCTTCTCGACGGTGGGGCGAATGATACCGGCACTTTGGACAGACACCGATATGGTGATAAATGGCAGCGACAACAATGCCGCAACCACAGAGAGCACAACCACCTTGTAGATGGCCAAAGATCGCCCTGATCGGCGAGAGAGGATGCTCTCTGCGGTGTAGCAGGCTATCTCAGAAGAAAGGGGAACTGCTGGTCCATGTTCAGTATGAAGCATAGTTGGGTTGGCACTTATGTTCTATCCGTATATGACTGACGTACTATCGCTTCCCCTACATATGCAGCTACAAAGGCTATTATCGTAGCAGCTGCCCAAATTAGTTGCCAAAACCCTCCTGAAATTGCAGAGGCCTCTTCAGGAGTCAATTCGATCACATCATAAGACGACAGGTCTGACTTCATTGTCTTACTTTCCTAAATCTCAAACAGGAGGGTGAATCAGTGGATTTTTTCGTCGAGGATTTTTGCACCTATACAAACAAGCGCAAGGCCTAACGTCCCCAAAATCGCGAAAGCTATTGCCCAAAACATCCCTCCCGCAATTGTAGATGCTTCTTCGGGAGCCAGTTCGGTCACACCATAAGCTGACATTTCCGCCTTCATTGTCTTCTCCTTTCCTAGGACTCAAAATAAGAGGATGAATCAGTAATGCACGGTCAGCGGCGTGTGCCGCCGCATAACGAGAACATCAAGAGACGTGCCAACTGCACAGGAAACTGTGAACGGCGCTTATGGGTTTGATTCAATTGCTCAATTGAGAGCGCGGCGGCACGCCGGGCCGAACATCGCGGTGTCGCGAACTCGACAAACCCGATAATAGAGATGACGAAAGTTGGTCCTGCTCGTCGGGAGAGGATGCGCTCTGCGGTGGCAGGCCATGGCGTTGTCACGTCGTTTGAAATGTGGCCGCGTGAGCCCGACACCGCGCTTTTTCAGGCAGGCCGTGCACTCACGGCTTCCCACGCGGCCATTGCCTGGCGTCGATGGATCCGAATTTGTGTGCGAGCGGTGTTCCACGTTCGGCATGATCTGGCGTTGGGCCGCCCCGTAGGCGCGCAGTTTGTCGGTGATCATACGCTTTGGCGGCAGACCCGCTTCTTCAGAGGTCGCGTCAGCAAGCGCCTGGCGGCCTTTGGTGTTGCGACACGTCTGGACGATCTCGTCGCGCACATATCCGTCCTGATCAACCGCTCTCCTCACTTCGCCCGGTGCACGCCTTCGATCGCCGTCTCGAACTCCTGGCCGGTGAGCATGCGCAGGCAGAGGTCCGCTTCGGCCGCCCCTTGCTCAGCGACCATTATTTCGAACGCGGCCTTATTGCCAGGCAGCGCTCGCCGTACAGCGCGACCCGCTGCTGCTCGACATCGCCGCGCATTATCTGGCGCTCAGGCGAAACTGATCACCACACGCGTCTGGTGGAGCTTTCCGACCGGCCAGGCTTCCGACGCCGACAAGAACCGTGCCTCGCTCGGGAAGCATCATTTCGATCTCGATGACTGGCGGATGCTGAAATTCTTCTTCTACCTGACGCCCGTCGACGAAGGCACCGGCCCGCATGTCTATGTCCGGGGCAGCCACAAGCGGCGCGTCCTCAAGCATCAGCTGACGCTGCTCGTCGGCCCTTCGGCGCAAGAGGTTCTCAACGTCTATGGCGGTTTCGTCGAGGATCCGTTCGGCTTTCACATGGGCACCGTGCCTTCGCGCACGCCACGGCTGATGATGGAAGTCGGCTTCGGTGTCTCGCCGCCCTCGCGCCGGCGCTTCCATGGCGAGCCGGTCATTCGCTGATCTCGCAAAAGTCCTGAAACCGCCTTCCCCAGACCAGACGTGCCTGGTTCTCCCTCGGGCTGGCGGTGCCATTGCGCCGCCATGGGATCAGCTGACGCATGACTGGATGGGATCGATGTCATCTGACGCCGGTTCCGCCTCGACTGACCCAGATCAGGGCCATGCCCTTGTCGGCGTGGTTTGATCGATCAGTCCTTCAGGGAAAAACGCATGTGCTGACCGACAGCCTGGTCGTCGCTCCCAACGTCTTGACAATCCAGATCATACAGCAGGCAAATGACGCTTCACCAGCCAGGAACCGACGTGAGAAACGCGCCTGAGGCGATGCGGGCAATAGATCACAGCGCAATCGATGCACGACCTGCGGCTCGACTCCCTCAACATCTCACGAAGAGAGCCGACGCGCTGGCGGCACGCTGATGGCCGGCTGTGACGACAGCTTCGACATCATCGTCGTTGGCGCCGGGCCGGTCGGACTTTCCTTCGCCGCATCGCTTGCCCATAGCCAGCTCAAACTGGCGGTTGTCGAAGGGCAATCCCTGGAAAGACTAGCAAGTCCGGCTTTCGACGGTCGCGAGATCGCTCTCACCCACGCCTCGATGGGAATCCTTCGCGAGCT
Source organism: Mesorhizobium sp. WSM4841 (assembly GCF_055811515.1). Classification (NCBI taxonomy): domain Bacteria; kingdom Pseudomonadati; phylum Pseudomonadota; class Alphaproteobacteria; order Hyphomicrobiales; family Phyllobacteriaceae; genus Mesorhizobium; species Mesorhizobium sp. WSM4841. The sequence goes on along the minus strand of NZ_JBVVQC010000031.1, from coordinate 15,916 downwards.
CGGCGCCTGGGATGTTATCCCTGCTTCGGACAAGTCACCGCTTCAAGGCGCACGCGTCCTCAACGGATCGAGCCCTTTTGCGCTGTGTTTCGATTCCCCCGGCGGATCCGCGGAACCACTGGGCGTTCTGGTCCCGAATTGCCAGATCCGCGATGCCCTGTTCAAGATCATCCGCTTGCAGGGCCATGCCCGGCTGCTGTGCGGCCACTCGGTCGTGCGTGCAACAAACAGCCGTCAAGGAGCAGTGATAACGCTCTCCAATGGCAGGCAGCTGAGCGCTCGGCTTCTCGTTGCAGCCGATTCGCGTTTTTCCGCGACCCGCAATCTGCTCGGCATCGGCGCCGATATCAATCGGCTTGGCAAGTCGATGCTGATTTGCCGGGTGAGGCACGAGCGCCCCCACCATCAGATCGCGATCGAATGGTTCGATCACCATCAGACGGTGGCGATGTTGCCTCTCGCGCCAGGCGTGTCGTCGCTGCTTCTAACTTTGCCCTCAAACGAGGCCGACGGACTGCTTGCCCTCGACGACGAGTTGTTCCTAAGGGAGTTGACAAAGCGCTGTCGAGGGCGCCTCGGCAACATGAGCCTGGCAAGCCAACGCTATATCTATCCGTTGGCCACGACCTGGGCGCACAGGTTCCGGGCGCCGAGCGCCGCATTGATCGGCGACGCTGCCATTGGCATGCACCCGGTGACCGCGCATGGCTTCAACATCGGCCTCGGCGGCCAGAAGCAGCTCGCCCGCGGTATAGAGACCGCATGGCGCGACCGTCGCGACATTGCCGACCCTGACATGCTCCACAGATATGAAAGCCGACTGCGCCTGTCGGCGGCGCCGCTCTACCATGCTACGAATATCCTCGTCGGACTCTACTCAAGCGAGCATCCGGCGGCACGGCTTGCAAGGCATGTGGGGCTGCGCCTCGGCCAACATCTTCCCTTTGTCCGTCATGGCATTGCGGCCATGCTGAGGCGGTAAACCCCAGTCACCATAGTGTCAGCATCAGTGCGGCGTCGTAGCAGGCGGGCGAGTGTGGTGCGGTCGCGGCTGCGCGGGATCAGCTTGATGAAGACGGGCTGCTGAATGCCGCGAGTCCCTTCCATCGCGGATCGTCAGCGTGTCAATCGCCGTGTGTGCGCGGAATTCCCGACCGCCGCAAAGCGTTTGTCGGCCGGCGCCACACAGAAGTGGACCCAGCCACGCCCAATTCCGCCTTCGATGTGTTCAGCGCGTGGATGGTTGTCATCCAAACAATCAATTTTGCCAATCCTGCCGACCCAATTAGGAGCGTGACCGAAATCAACTGCCTCGGCCCGAAGTACGTCCGACGAAAAAGCCTGAGCACCAACCACCTGGGCCCAAGGGAGCAGCAGAAAGCAACGATCCGAAGGCAGTGGAAATTGGTGCCGGGAGGTGGGCCACACGATGAACCGTGGCGGTGTTTTGACCTCGGGTCTCACGAACGCCCCCGCTTCTCAGAATGAGCGTGCGCGGGTCCCGACCCTACCGACATCTGACGGCATTTGCAGCGCCGGTGATTGCTGCCTTAGCTAGGTGCGAATTTGACCCATAAAATCGATCATGAACTGCTAATTCGAGAAATGGCCGCAGACGATCCATGGCGGCTTGATGGCAACCCGTTCGAGCGGGAGCGCCACACCCAAATTCTCCGGTTGTCACTTGCGCAAGGTCGAGTCGCAAATGCGCTCGAAGTCGGGTGCGCTGCCGGCGCCTTTACGGAGCGGCTAGCCCCCATTTGCCAGCGGCTCACTGTGATCGATGTCGTGGAGGCAGCGATTACGCGAGCACGTTTACGCATGAAGGAGCCGCCGCACATCAGCTGGATAATTTCCGATGTTCAACAGTTTTCGAGTGATGAGCTGTTCGACCTGATCGTCGTGGCGGAGGTTCTTTACTACGTCGGAGACCTCGTTCAGATCCGCGCGGCAGTCCGCAACTTGGTAGGCCTGCTTGCGCCAGGCGGGCAGCTGGTTTTCGGGTCGGCACGTGACGCCAATTGCCAACGCTGGGGGCACGCTGCTGGTGCAGAGACCACCATCGCCATGCTGAACGAATCGTTGACCGAGATCGAGTGCATCGAGTGCCGGGGCGCGTCGATCAATGAAGACTGCCTGTTGGCCCTCTTCCGAAAGCCGATTTCCGCTTCCTGATGAAACACTTGGAGACTCTGTGCGCTTTCTGTGGTGTCAAGCTGACCCAATATGGGGACGTATAAGAGCGCCCGATTGCAACAAGTTAGCTGGATCCGGTTGATGGTAACAACTGCTGACTACATCCGGCTTCTTCATGCGGCTCGATGTTCTGCGCCGCGAGCCTCGAGGGGTTTTCGCCGGCTTCCACCTCAACGGCCCCCCACGTCGGCCGAAGCCTTTCCGGTCCAGACATCAGGTTCGGAAGCGACGGGGTGACCGTTCCCCACCTCTGCCATTTTGCGTAACGGCTTTACCCAATAAATGACCCATAAATACCCAAATGAAGCGAAGTCCTTATTTTGCCTGGCTCTCCCTATGCGGGACGGGCTCTGTGGCTGCCGCCACCAAACCTCAAAGGGGTTTCGGCCCAGGTGGGTGACGATCCCTAGCCGGGAATGCGGCACTCCTCGTCGGGGGCCGTCGGTCCCGCGTCCCGCCTTAGGCGGCGCTATGCTGACACTCCTACGGGTGCCCTTTTAACCGATCTCCTCGTTGCAGTCAGTCCCGCGTCCCGGCCCTTCGGCGGGCGCAAGTGCTGACGCTCCTTAGGCTGCCTTTTCTGTGTGCGGCGATCTTTGATCCCTCGCACGGAATGAAGACTTAGGGGCCAGCCCCTTCGCTCACTTCAGGCTTCAGGTGCTCAAGCCGGGTGTTCCAGTCGGCCAAAACCTCAAACAATTCGTTCGAAGTAGCGCCGTCGCTTTATCAGGCCGATCGAGCACGACCAGAAGGTTCAGATCAGGGCCTTTGAAAGGCATGGTTTTAACATCCATAGCGTGGATGCTCGCGATCTAAACAATCAATTTTACCAATCCGGGAGGGTCGTTCATAGACCCATGACATGCACCGCCATTGCTCTACCGCGTGAGGTGCACAAAAGAACCCGAAAAAGAGGAAGTCTTCGCATGCGCCCTGACGTGCAGTGGAGGTTGTGCTGGGAAAATGAGTTGCAGCTTTCCGATCACCTCGAACTCTCTGAGTTCTTCCGGAAGACGTATGAGCCGACCGGAGCCTTTAATGGGAAGCAATTCGAAGGCGGTCGAAGTTGGGCCGGTGCAAGGCCGGAGGTCCGCGCAATCGGCTATGATGTGCACGGGGTAGCGGCTCACATGGGCGTGCTGCGCCGATACATCAAAGTTGGCGACGTTGATCTGCTGGTCGCTGAACTCGGTCTATACGGGGTGCGTCCGGATCTTGAGGGGCTGGGAATCGCCCATTCGATTAGCGTCATGTATCCAGTGCTGCAGCAGCTTGGCGTTCCATTCGCTTTCGGCACGGTTCGGCAAGCGCTCCGGAACCATGTTGGGAGGTTCTGCCGCAAAGGCTTGGCGAACATTCTGACGGGCGTTCGCGTGCGTTCAACCCTCCCGGACGTGTACCCCGATCTGCCTTCCACGACGCGAGTCGACGACGACGTACTCCTCATGGTGCTCCCAATTGGACGCTCGATGAGCGAGTGGCCGGCCGGCACTTTGATCGATCGGAACGGTCCAGAGCTATGACCGCGGATCTGTTATCCGCTCGCTTCCTCAAATTCACAGAAAAATCTGACATCTCATGACCCTGTTTGCCACAGCCAGTACTGTTGCCATCTGCTCTTATGCGCTGCTGTCGACCGTCTACAAAACCGCGCAGGTGTTTTATACCCTGCCTACAAACGTACCGCCGACCTCGGGCGACCCGCCCAGCGGTGAGCCTTGGCCGAGCGTCGATGTCATTATCCCGTGCTACAACGAGGCGCCTCGCACCCTCTCGGACTGCCTGGCTTCCATTGCAAGTCAGGACTACGCCGGCAAACTGCAGGTCTATGTTGTTGATGACGGTTCTGCAAACCGCGATGCCCTCGTGGGTGTACACGAGGAATACGCGGGCGACCCGAGGTTCAACTTCATTGCGCTCCCAAAGAATGTCGGAAAGCGCAAGGCGCAGATTGCCGCCATTCGCCGCTCGTGCGGAGATTTGGTGCTCAATGTAGATTCGGACACGATACTCGCCCCGGACGTCATCACCAGGCTTGCGCTAAAGATGCAAGATCAAACGGTCGGCGCCGCCATGGGCCAGTTGGCGGCTAGCAATCGCAGTGAAACTTGGCTGACGCGGTTGATTGACATGGAATACTGGCTCGCCTGCAACGAAGAGCGGGCAGCGCAGGCTCGGTTCGGTGCCGTCATGTGTTGCTGCGGTCCGTGTGCCATGTACCGGCGATCCGCGCTTCTTTCGCTGCTGGATCAGTACGAGACGCAACGCTTTCGAGGGAAGCTGAGCGACTTCGGTGAGGACCGCCATCTTACGATCCTGATGCTGAAAGCAGGCTTTCGAACAGAGTATGTTCCAGACGCCGTCGCGGCAACAGTCGTTCCCAACAGGATAGGTCCCTATCTGCGCCAACAACTTCGCTGGGCCCGGAGCACTTTCCGTGACACGTTGCTGGGGCTCGAACTACTGCGCGGCCTTAATATCTATCTCACATTGGACGTGATTGGCCAGAATCTTGGCCCATTATTGCTCTCTTTGTCGATCCTGGCGGGACTCGCGCAATTGGTAACGGCAGGTACTGTGCCTTGGACGGCATGCCTGACGATTGCGGCCATGACTATAGTTCGCTGCGGCGTGGCAGCGTTTCGTGCGCGCCAACTTCGATTTCTCGGATTCTCGCTCCACACACTCATCAACATCTTTCTCTTGCTCCCGTTGAAAGCATACGCGCTGTGCACATTGAGCAACAGCGATTGGTTGTCGCGCAGCTCTGCCGCCAATGTGACAGACACTGGCGGCACCAGTTCAAAGCCGAACTTGGTGGGATCTGACGCAGCTTACAGCGAACAGCAATAGTCACGTGATCTCAGGTGGAAGAGTTTTGAGCCAGGACCAGAAACATCAACTGTTGAAGCGTAAGTTGGGCCCAGAGGATTTGCGGCGATTCGAGACTCCTGCGATCGAACGGGAGTCTCACGGGCAAACAAGCACGAAAAGCTCCGTGCCTGACTCTCTGTCGACCGTGGCAGTCGATTTTGCCGGCGTAACCAAGTCGTATGGGAACAAGATCGTTGTCGACGAACTGTCGTTCTCCGTTGCGTCGGGAGAGTGTTTCGGCCTCCTCGGACCAAACGGGGCGGGCAAAAGCACGATTGCGCGTATGCTCCTCGGCATGACATGCCCTGACGCGGGCACGATCACGGTGCTCGGCGTCCCGGTGCCGGCGCGCGCTCGGCTGGCACGCAGGGGCATTGGCGTGGTCCCGCAATTCGACAATCTTGACCAGGAATTCACCGTACGCGAGAACCTGCTGGTGTTCGGACGCTACTTCGGCATGAGCACACGTCAGAGCGAAGCGGTCATCCCGTCGCTTCTCGAGTTCGCTCGCCTCGAGCGCAAGGCGGATGCGCGCGTCTCGGAACTGTCCGGCGGCATGAAGCGATGCCTGACAATGGCGCGGGCGTTGATCAACGACCCCCAGCTCATTGTGATGGACGAGCCGACCACCGGCCTCGATCCGCACGCGCGCCACCTGATCTGGGAGCGGCTGCGCGCCCTGTTGGCACGCGGCAAGACGATTATCCTGACGACGCATTTCATGGAAGAGGCTGAGCGATTATGCGATCGGCTGTGCGTGCTCGAAAAGGGCCGCAACATCGCCGAAGGCGGCCCGCAGGCGCTGATCGACGAGCATATCGGATGCCAGGTCATGGAGATTTATGGCGGCGATCCGCACGAGTTGCTGTCGCTGGTCAAGCCACATTCCCAGCGCATCGAGGTCAGCGGCGAAACCCTTTATTGCTATGCGCCAGACCCTGACCAGGTGCGCACGCAACTGCAGGGGCGAGCAGGTCTGCGTCTTCTTCTGCGTCCAGCCAATCTCGAGGATGTTTTCTTGCGGCTGACCGGGCGCGAGATGGAGGAGTGAACGATGATTGAAGGTTTTGCGGCGGCGCTGCCGGCCAATGCGTGGAACTGGGTTGCGGTATGGCGACGCAACTATCTGGCATGGAAGAAAGTCGCACTCGTGTCGCTTCTCGGTAACCTCGCCGATCCTATGATCTACCTTTTCGGCCTAGGCACCGGCCTCGGCATAATGGTCGGCCGCGTCGACGGTGCGTCGTATATCGCCTTTTTGGCGGCCGGCATGGTCGCGGTAAGTGCGATGACCGCATCTACCCTGGAAACATTGTACGCGGCTTTCGCTCGCATGCATTCTCAACGCACATGGGAAGCCATGCTGTATACGCACGTTACCCTCGGCGACATCGTTCTGGGTGAACTGGCGTGGGCAGCCACCAAGGCCTTCATGGCCGGTACGGCTATTACCATCGTCACCGCAACCTTGGGCTATGCCGCCTGGCCTTCCGTCCTCTATGCGCTGCCAATCATTGCTCTGACAGGGTGCGTATTTGCGAGCCTCGCGATGATCGTCACCGCACTTTCGCCCAGCTACGATTACTTCGTGTTTTACCAGACGCTTGTCCTCACACCTATGCTGTTCCTGTCGGGCGCCGTTTTCCCATTGAACCAGTTGCCTGGCGCCTTTCAGCAGATAGCGCGATGCATGCCGCTGTCACATGCGATCGACCTCATTCGTCCGGTTATGCTTGATCGCCCGATCAGCGGCATCGCCCTGCACGTCGGTGTGCTCGGCCTGTACGCGCTGTTGCCATTCTTCCTCTCGATGGCGCTGTTGCGCCGCCGACTAATGCGCTGACGAAAGAGAGTGAGATAAACAATGCGCTACGGACTTCGTGCTGCAAATAAAAACGACATCGCCAACGCAAATCGGCATCCAACCCAGGGTCTTCGTGGCATTCACTCAATCTCTCAACGTTATGGAACGCCCGGGACCTCGTTCACAGGATCTCATGTTGATCCAGGCGTAAGAGAATTTCTTTGAGGTTGGTGATGTCTGACTGGCGTTCGCGGCGGCGAACGACAACGCAGCCTGTGTTTTTGATCAAACGGCCTTGAGACAGGCCAATTCAGTCTTCCTGTACGATAAACGGAGAGCGAGATGCTGTGTCTAGGATTGAGCGGCGGATTAGACAAAGTCTATGAAAACCGATTCCAGATTGCGAATACATTCATGCACGATGGCGCTGCGGTGCTCGTCCGAGACGGACAGGTCATCGCGGCCGTAGAAGAGGAGCGCCTCAATCGGATCAAACACTCCAACAAGCTCCCAATCAGTTCGGTTCAATACTGTCTTTCAGCCGCTGGGGTTCAGCTCAGCGAAATCGATCATGTGGCGTACTACGCTACCGAAGCCTATTGCAACGCCATGCTCGAAAACATGCTTGCTTCCGAGCCGGACGCCTCCATTCCGTTGGATGCCAAACTTTTGGTGCAGCAGCTGTTGGCGCAGGAGTTCGGTAGCGAGCTCGACCCTTCGCGTATCTCATTCGTAAGTCATCATCAGGCGCACGCCGTGAGTGCTTTTGCAATGTCGGGCTTCGAGCAAAGTCTGATTTTCGCGATTGATGGCTCTGGTGATTTCCAGTCGGGTCTTGTGGCGGTAGGATCTGGTGCTGAAATTTCGCAACTCGCGACTTTCCCAGAGAACAATTCCCTTGGGCTATTTTATCTCGAGGTGATCCGGTATCTCGGCTACGGCTTGTTCGATGAATATAAGGTAATGGGGCTTGCCCCCTACGGCGATCCCGTTCCCTATCGCGAGCTTTTCGAGCAGTTCTATGAACTGTCTGCGAACGGCGAGTATCGCGTCCACCTGGACCGCATCGGTCCGACTTTGCTTCGCACCATTCAGGTCCGGCAAAAGGGAATGCCATTCACTCAGCAGCACAAAGATGTGAGTGCGTCGCTACAGGAAGCACTCGAACGCATCGTGTTTCACATTCTTCGGCATCATCGTGAGGCCACCGGGATGACGCGGCTGTGCCTGGCCGGTGGCGTTGCGCACAATTGCTCGATGAACGGCAAGCTGCTCTATTCAGGCCTTTTCGAAGACATCTTCGTGCAGCCCGCGTCGCATGACGCTGGCTGCGCATTGGGCGCTGCACTCATCGTGTCTGGTGAGCTGGGCCGCCCCGCGCCGCGTGCGCGATTGCAGGAGGTTTATTGGGGGCCGGATCTCACGAGCGATCACGCTGTCGAGGAGGAACTAAAGGCATGGGCGGGGCACCTGGAGTTTGAACGCACTGAGGCGGTGGCGGATAGGGCAGCCGAGTGGATGGCCGGTGGCGCCGTGATCGGCTGGGTGCAAGGTCGTTCGGAGTTCGGGCCGCGCGCGCTCGGAAATCGCAGCATTCTTGCCGACCCCAGGCCCGCCACAAACAAGGACCGGATCAACGCCATGGTCAAGAAGCGGGAAGGGTATCGCCCGTTCGCCCCATCAGTGCTGGAGGAGGATGCGCGCGAATTTTTCGACCTCCCAGGCAGTGCGTGCGATTTTCCCTTCATGAATTTCGTGGTCCGTGTGCGCGACTCCAAGCGTGGTTTGCTCGGCGCCATCACGCACGTCGACGGTACGGCTCGGCTGCAAACAGTATCGCGCAAGGCCAGTCCGGCCTACTGGGACGTCATCAATGCATTCAAGCAGCGCACTGGCATCCCAATTCTGCTCAACACGTCCTTTAACAACAATGCCGAGCCGATCGTGGATTCAGTTGCAGACTCGATTGCCACGTTCCTGACGACAGGGTTGGATGGACTTGTGGTCGGGCCGTTCCTCGTCAAAAAACGGGCCGCAACGCTGGAGGATTGGACTGCGCTCGCGGTTTCATTGCCGCCTTATGTATCCCTGTATAAGGTCCGCGCTCACACGGCGCTGGATCGCCAGGAGACTGTCTGCGAAATCCGAACGGATCACTCCAGCCGTGACGGTGTGCGTATTTCACATGACTTGTTCGATCTGCTGACGCGGATCGAAGGCGAAGCCGTGCTCGCGGATCTCCTCGATACAATTACGCTGGATCAGGCCCAGCGCGAGGCTCTCACAGGAGAACTGCGACGATTGTGGGAGCAGCGCCGCGTTCGCATGCGTCCCTCGCAAGCTACTCGCGTCCATCAAAACTGATGCCAATCGCTGGACGACAGATAACACTTGCCGAAACACCGGTCTGTCCAAGCATCTGAGGCAAGGGTCCTGACGATTGCATCTGCTGCGAGCATGTCATGTTCAACCCATCTAACGCTTATGGCAGTCGAGGATCAGTAATGGATTTGCTTGCCGGTGGCTCAAGACAGACCAATTTGTCGTGTCTCGACGGAGTACCGGTTCGGTGACTGCCTACGTCTCCGGCATCAGCCTGGTGTTACGCATAGCGGACGGGACGGGACGTGCGAGCGGGCTGGGCCGCTCGCGGGATAAGGCGGCGGCCCCGGCATATTCGTCGTTGAGATGCTTTTGGCAAAATGCGTCGGTGGGGCGACGATCATGTCTTAGCGCCGGTTGACCCTTCGGCCTCCAATCATGAGGCCATTGCGGATTTCGCCGGCGTTTTCTTCAGGAAATCGAGATCTGTTGGTCAAGGCCCCCGCGCGGTCAGCGCTGGCGATGCGATGCGAAGCGAAGCGTGAGAGTCTTCTTCAGCCCGCGCATAACCAGGAAGGCTGACATGGGCGAGAGCGCCGCGCCGGAGATGTAGCGCAAGTCCGATTCGTACAGCGTGTGGAGGGCTTTCGCGTCGCCGAGGATTGCGCCGCCAAGGCGGCGGCCTCATTCGCCGCAACGCTTTCGATCGCAGGTCGAGCTCAGGAAGACGGGTGGTTGAACGGCATTGGGAAAACCAGCCGGATCGTAGCCGTGATGGATCGCGCGGGTAGCGAAGCCGAATTTCGCATCGCTCGCAGATGTGCCACTTTGCCGTTCTTGGATTGCGGTCTCGGGCATCGGCTTAAGACGTGCTCTTGGCTTTCGGAAGGAGTGGCCGCAAACTGGTTGATATGGAATGTCCAGTTGGCAGGAAAAGAAATGGTCCAGTCTCCAGGTCCCGGTGCCTCAACCCGCTCGCATGGCATGGGCGCGCGCCAGATCTACGAAGCGCTTCGCGAGCAGATCCTCAGAGGCGTTTACGGCACCGGTAGCCAGCTGCCGTCCTCCCGTGGTCTCGCCGAGGAACTTGGAGTCTCGCGAACGACCGTCACCGTCGCCTACGAGCAGCTGGCCGCGGAAGGTTTCATCGACATCCGTCAAGGCGCGCGCCCTCGTGTCGCATCCTCACTGCTGGGACATGAGCTGACCGCCAATCCCCCAAAACGGTTCGGCCCGGTTCACTTGTCAAGCTATGGCGAACGGCTGCGTGGTACTCCGCGCTGGCCGGATTACCTGCCGAACACGCTGAAGGTTGATTTCCGATATGGCGTCCTGGCGCCCTCAGATTTCCCCGCATCGGTTTGGAAACGCGCGATGAACGCGGCGATGGCGCAGCGGCCGGCACGGCTCGCCTATGACGATCCGTGCGGTTCGAGCCGGCTCCGCCAAGCGCTTCAGGGTTATCTCTGGCGCGCCCGTACTGTGCGCTGCGACCCCGAGCAGATCGTCATCGTCAATGGTTCGCAGCAGGGCCTCGATCTCTGCGCGCGCCTGCTGCTCGACCCCGGGGACAGCTTCGTCATCGAGGACCCCTGCTACAGGATGGCGCGCCAGGTCTTTGCCAGTACAGGTGCCACGCCCGTTCCCGTCGAGGTTGACGATCACGGCATGCAAACGGAGCAACTGGCGGGGGTCGCGGCCCGGCTGGCCTATGTGACGCCCTCGCATCAGTTTCCGCTCGGCGGCGTCATGCCGATCCCGCGGCGGCATCAGCTTCTGGAATGGGCGCGGGAGCAGGGCGCCTATGTCATCGAGGACGACTACGACAGCGAATATCGCTACGATATCAACCCCGTTCCCCCGCTGCATAGCCTCGAGGATCATGGGGCCGTCATCTACCTCGGCACCATCTCCAAGACGCTCTCGCCGATGCTGCGGATCGGTTATCTCGTCGTCCCGGCGGAATTCCTGCAGGTTTTCGAAACCGCCAAGCAGCTTGCCGACCGGCATTCTCCGATGGCGGGGCAGGAGTCATTGGCCTCTCTGATCGAGAGCGGTGGCTATGAAAGCCATGTGCGCCGCGTGCGCCGCATCAATGGCGAGCGCCGGGAGGCATTGCTGACCGCCCTGAAGCGGAGTTTTCAAGGTCGGATCGCCGTCCAGGGGGCAGAGGCTGGACTGCACGTCGTCATATGGTTCAACGACCTGCCGCGATCGCGTGAAACGGCGTTGGTCGAAGCTGCCCAATACGCGGGTCTGGGTCTGCACCCGATTTCGCCGCTTTATCATCGGCAGTCGGGAGCAGGCGAAGCCGACCGCGTCGGGCTTGTCATGGGCTATTCCGCCCTGAGCATCCGGCAGATCGAAAAAGGCGTCGAGATGCTGCGGGACGTCGTCGCTCGACTCTGAGACGCTGACGGTTCCGCACGCGGGTTAGAACGCATTCGCGGCCGCTCATCATAAACAGTTCATCGTTGAAATAGTCGCGCGGCCGGGCGACGGCCGCGCTCATGGCCGGCTGACTAAGGTTGATGGCTGCTGCCGCCGTGAGGTTGCGCGCGATCCAAGCCTTTGTCTCATCTATCCGCAACGTGGATGCTTGTCATCGAAACAATCGATTTTGCCGATTCGACAGAACGTCCCATAGGAAGAATTCAAGGATGCAGCCCTAAGGAGATTGTCGATGCATGCGTTGGCTCCGAGGAGCATTTTCTGGTGTGTCCCTCCTGGTCTGCGCCGAACATCAAGCGAGCCGATCCCCTTTTCGACCAGGTACATCGGTGATCGGCGCAAGCTGCATCGCGTCGGCTCTTCGCGACAAGCTCCCCCCGATAGCGTAGGCCCCTACCTCAAGGATCGGGGTTATGCCGATTGCGAATGGCCGACCGGTACAACAATTGACCGCAAGGGTTCGCAGCTATGAGACGTCTCGATGACAGATGGGAGGTGCAGAGTGAATGCGCTGACGGCACCGGGCGTCGAAGCGTTTATCTGACGTTTGACGACGGTCCCAATCCATGTTTCACACCACAGATACTCGATGTGCTGGCGCAAAATCGGGTGCCAGCGACATTCTTCGTCATTGGTGCTTACGCCGCAGAGCATCCGGGTCTCATCCAGCGAATGATCGCAGAAGGGCATGAGGTAGGCAACCACACGATGTCTCATCCGGACCTGTCCAAATGCGGCTTGGGCGAAGTGCAACGTGAGGTATTTGAGGCGAACCAGGCCATCATGCTGGCATGCCCGCAGGCCTCGATCCGCTACATTCGCGCGCCATACGGCGCCTGGAGCGAAGAAGTGTTCACTGCCTCAGAGATCGCGGGGTTGGCGGCCCTTCATTGGTCGATCGACCCAAGAGACTGGTCGCGCCCCGGCACCGACGCGATCGTCGATGCAGTGCTCGCCTCGGTACGCCCCGGCGCAATCGTGCTCTTGCACGACGGATGCCCTCCCGACGAGTCGACACGGAGCACTCAAGCCAGTCTGCGCAACCAGACCGTTATGGCGCTGTCCAATCTGATTCCTGCATTGGATGCCTGGGGATATGAAATTCGCTCGCTTCCAGAACATCACTGAAATGCGAGATCGCATGGACCTGCTTTCCCAGCCAGTACCTGTGTGGTCTCGCTTATGAAGGCTTACAGGCCGTTTACGCCCTGCGAACAAGCACTTCGTCGACATCGGACGAACTGGTCGGCTCCGACCCGTTGGCTAAGGGTAGTGCTGTCACCTGCTACAGTGAGGACCCGCGCACGCGATCGGCGTGCCTAGCATCGCCGGTAGGTTCACTTTTCGACGATTGTTTGAATGTGGTTCACTTCGCGTTGGATCAATTTCATTGGGCTTGCCGCAGGCTCACATAGCGCGACCAAGCGGGATCGCTGGCTGCGTCCAAAAGGTTTGGCAAGCAATTCGCATACCGTGACCGGCACCGGGGGATTCCGGTGCTCTGATGCGGCGCGCGATGCCATCTTTCACCAACTGGACTACCTCAATAGCTTCTGACTGGCTGTTTCCAACAGGCCAGCTTGCCGATACCTGACTTGGTAACGCAAGGAGTTTCGCGATGTACATCCCTCCCGCTTTCCGCGACGACGACAAGGAATGCCTGCGCGCGACCATTCGCGCGGCGCTGCTGGCGAACTTCGTTACCGTCACGGCGGAAGGGCCGCTCGCAACGCCACTGCCCCTCTTCCTTGACGAGAGCGACGGCGAGCACGGCGTGATCTACGGGCACCTGGCGAAGGCCAATCCCCAGTGCCGTGTTCCGCCGCTGGGCGACGGCTTGGCCATCTTCATGGGGCCGGACGCTTACGTGACGCCGGCATGGTATGCGACCAAGCGGGAAACCGGGAAGGTCGTCCCGACCTGGAATTACGTCGCCGTCCACGCCTATGGCCCGGTCGAGTTCTTCGAGGATGCGGGAAGACTGCTGGACGTCGTGAATCGGCTGACCGACCACCACGAGGGCGAGCGCGCCTCGCCTTGGGCCGTGTCGGACGCGCCGCCGGATTTTGTACAGGCGCAACTCCGCGGAATCGTCGGCCTGCGCATGCCAATCACGAGGCTGGAGGGCAAGCGCAAAATGAGCCAGAATCGAAACGCGGCCGACCGCGCTGGCGTGGCGGCGGGCCTTGCGGCGAGCGAGCGGGCATCTGACCGCGACGTCGCCGCTCTCATCCCAAAATAATCATGAACTTCGTCGGAATCGACCATCATGCCAGAACTGACCCCACTCGCCCTGTACCTCGCCGCGGCCTCCGTGCTCGCCATCACCCCCGGTCCGAGCATCTTCTACGTTGCCGCGCGCACGCTCGCCGGTGGTCGTCGGGAAGGTATCGCTTCCAGCTTCGGCACGGGGTTGGGGGGCATGATCCACGTCCTCGCCGCAAGCTTAGGTGTTTCCGCGATCGTGCTCGAGAGCTCGGAACTGTTCTCCGCATTAAAGCTGTTCGGCGCGGTCTACCTCGTCTGGCTCGGCTTTCGCACCTTTCAAGCCGCCCGCCTCAAGGGAGCGACTGGCGGCGATGACGGCGCCGCAGTGGGTCCAGTCGGACCCCGGCGGGCGTTTCGTGAAGGGGTACTGGTCGAGGCGCTCAACCCGAAGACGGCAATCTTTTTCCTCGCTTTCATTCCGCAGTTCGTGAATCCGAGCGCAGGGCTCGTAGCTCTGCAATTCGTGGTGCTTGGCTCCGTGTCCATTGCGCTCAACACGCTCGCCGACATCGTGGTTGCCGTCGTGGCCAGCGGCATTCAAGACGGTGCGGCAGCGCGTCCCGGGTTGATCCGCCGCCTGAGGGAGGCGTCAGGCGGCGCGATGATCGCGCTGGGCGTCGGCCTCGCTCTGGCGAAACACCCTACTGCCTGATTTTGAATCTGATCGGTTGGGCATCTTTCAGGGTTGGCGGACACTTTGCGGAAGCAGTTGGATAGCTGCGAGCCAGTTTCGGTCATTGCAGCTATTCGGGTCATGTCTCAGGAGGCGCGGCACCACTCGTTTGGGTGAACGTCGGCTCATAAATGAGAGAAAAACTAGCGTGAGAGAAACGTGAGTACGACTGCCTCGCCTCGCTCATACCCATCATTTCGGCCCTCGCGAATCAACGCACGGTAGAAGCCGGTCAGCCGAGAATGACGCCCGTTTCATGGAAGGAAAGCCAAGCCATGCGCCAAGCATCGCCCCGCTTTGCACTCGATTACATGGCGACGCCCGGACTCGACGTCAGGGCACTTTTCGCTTTTGCCCGTGACCAGGGCCTGACCGATGTCCAGATCCGCAGCCAACCGTACAGCAATGCTGTTGCACGCGGCATGCCGGCGGCGGACGTCCGGGCTGCCGCCGCCGAAGCAGGCGTGGGGATTATTTCCATCAATGCCTTGCAGCGCTTCAACGAGTGGACCCCCGCCCGCAAAGCCGAAGCGAGCAAGCTCGCCGATTATGCGGCGGCCTGCGGAGCCAAGACGCTCATGCTGGTGCCGGTCAACGACGGCTCCTGGCCCGCCAATGTCGAGCGCCGGGGCGATCTCCGCGTCGCCTTGAAGGCGCTCAAGCCGATCCTCCAGTCGCGCGGCCTGATCGGTCTCATCGAGCCGCTGGGCTTCCGGACCTGCTCGCTTCGATCGAAGAACGAAGCGGCTAAGGCCATTGCCGCCATTGATGGCCAATCCGTCTTCCGCCTCGTGCACGACACGTTCCACCACACGCTTGCCGGGGAGACGTTCTTCTCCTGCGAGCTGACCGGTCTCGTCCACATTTCAAGCGTGAACGATCCGATCCACTGGATTTACCCGGATCGCGTCCTAGTCGGTTCCGACAATGGCAGCCAGATCCGGGCGCTGCTTGATGGCGGCTATGGGGGGCCCTTCTCATTCGCACCGTTTGTCGACGCAGCCCACCCGCTGGACGACCTCGCAGGCGCACTTGCCGCGAGCATCGCTCTCTTCCGACACGGGCTATTGACGCGAGTGCCGGCGTGAGACGCGGGAGTAAATTAGGGCTGCCTGGGGCGCCTTTTGGCGTCCCCCGGAGAAGTCATTCGAGACGCCTCCTGTAGCAATATCTCTCGCAGCCAGATGCTTGCCGGATCACTGTTGTGAAGGGCGGGCCATTGAACGGCCTCGGTGAATGCGGGAAGCGGCAGCGGAAGTTCGATGATCCGCAGGGGAAAGGTTTTTTTGAAATGCTGAACCAGCCGGAAGGGCATTGTCGCTATACGA